>CAZPNJ010000349.1:0-1528 GCA_964587765.1 uncultured Prevotella sp. | reverse complement strand
TTTTTAGATAGGTTGTCGTGAGACAACTTATCTTTTTTTTATATCCGTCAATGACTAAATAGTATCCGTCAACGACTAATCTGTACTTGTCAGCAGCTAATTTATACTTGTTAACAACTAAAACCATGAAATTAAGATTTAGTAAACTCTTAGTGCCCCTATATAATTTGAATGTTGGTGGAAAATGTGTATTTTTGTAGCCATATTTTTAACCCAAAATCAATTATTACTTATAATGAAGAAATTTGTTACAATCGCAATCGCATTATTAGTAACCTCATTTACAGCTTCTGCCGACGAGAAGGTAACTTCGCCCGACGGAAAACTTGTAGTTACGGTTGCTGAAGGTCAGAATGGCAGTGTTTTGTATTCTGCCCGGTTTAATGGAGTAGAGATGTTGCGTCCGTCAAGACTTGGACTTTACACCTCGCTCGGAAATTTCGTAGATAACCTTAAATTGAAGAAAGCTACAGCAACACACATAGCTGACGATTATCAGCTGTGGCAGAGCAAGCGCTCAAACGTTCACTACGAAGCCAACGGCCTTGAACTGGCATACGAAAACAAAGATGGCAGAACAATGCTCGTTGAGTTTCAGGTGTCAAACAACAATGTGGCTTATCGCTACTCGTTATTATATAAGAACGACGACCGTCGCACGGTGAAAATCAGTGGCGAGGCAAGCAGTTTCCGATTGCCAGACGGCACGACGACCTTTATTTGTCAGCAGGCAAAGCCAATGACCGGCTGGATGCAGACAAAGCCTTCTTATGAAGAGGAGTACAAAGCCGACGCAGCCATGACTGAGCGCACACAAACAGGTATGGGCTATACTTTCCCATGTTTGTTTCATGAGGGTGACAATGGTTGGGTGCTGATTAGCGAAACGGGTGTCGGTGGCAAATATCCGGCTTCTCACCTGAGCGAATACTCTCAGCAAGACGGCTACACTGTGGCTTTCCCTGACAAGGCTGAGGGCAATGGCTTGGGTTATGAAGGAGCTGCTCTTTCATTGCCTGCCAAGACACCATGGCGCACCATCACCTTTGGCAAGACGCTGAAGCCTATCGTTGAAACCACAATTCCTTTCGATGTCGTAGAACAACAATACGAACCATCGTGTCAGTATAAGGGCGGTCGCTACACATGGAGCTGGATTTTGTGGCAGGACAATTCAATTAACTACGATGACCAGGTAGCGTTTATCGATGTTGCTGCAAAGATGGGCTACGAATACTGCCTCGTTGATGGTGGCTGGGAGCATAACATCGGACGCAAAGGCATTGAGCGCCTAAGTCGTTACGCTCAGCAGAAAGGCGTAAACTTGTTGCTTTGGTACAACTCTAACGGCCCGCAAAACAACGCTCCGCAAGACGCTCGCAACTGCATGGACAACATCATCGCTCGCAAGAAAGAAATGAAGTGGATGCAGTCAATAGGCGTTAAGGGCATAAAGGTTGACTTCTTTGGCTCTGACAAGCAGAACATGATGCAACTCAACGAGGAAATACTCTCTGACGCCAACGAC
>CAZPNJ010000348.1:0-1533 GCA_964587765.1 uncultured Prevotella sp. | reverse complement strand
GAAACATGGCAATATGTAACAAGTGAGGAAATACTCCAACAACTAAAAGGAAAGCACAAAATTGTTGAAATGATCCTAAATTACAGAGAGACAGAGAAATTGATTGGAACATATGTAGATGCCTTACCAACCCTTGTCAATAAGAGGACAGGACATATACATACGTCGTTTAATCAGACAATAACAGCAACCGGACGTCTATCGTCAAGCGATCCGAATTTACAGAACATCCCTGTACGAGGAGAGGACGGAAAAGAAATAAGAAAAGTCTTTGTTCCAGAACCTGGATGTTTTTTCTTCTCTGCCGACTATAGCCAAATAGAATTACGTGTAATGGCACACCTTTCTGAAGATGAAAACATGATAAACGTATTCAAAGAAGGGAAAGACCTGCATGCCGCTACTGCTGCCACTATATATAAAAAGAATATAGATGAAGTAACTCGTGATGAGCGTACAAAATCAAAGCGTGCCAATTTCGGTATTATATATGGAATAACCGCATTCGGTCTTGCTGAACGGCTTGACATATCCCGTGATGAATCGAAACAACTTATCAACGGCTTCTTTGAAACCTTCCCCAAAGTGAAAGACTATATGGACAAGGCCATTGAAGAAGCAAGACAAAAGGAGTATGTAGAAACTTTATTTGGTCGACGAAGATATCTGAAAGATATTAATTCACATAATGCCACGGTAAGGGGCTTTGCCGAGCGCAACGCCATAAACGCCCCCATCCAGGGCACTGCTGCCGACATCATCAAGGTGGCCATGATACGTATTTACAAACGGTTCAAAGCCGAAGATATACGTTCAAAAATGATTCTACAGGTGCACGATGAATTGAATTTTTCTGTATACCCTGAAGAGAAAGAACTGGTTGAAGATATTGTAATACATGAGATGCAGAATGCCTTAGAGTTGAAAGTTCCCCTCATCGCCGACTGTGGATTTGGTAATAATTGGCTAGAGGCTCATTAAAAGTGAAAATAATAAAACATACAGATGCAAGAGAATAAAATAGTACTCTATCAGCCAAACGATACTATCCAGTTGGAAGTCAGACTTGGCGAAGAAACTGTTTGGCTGAATAGGAACCAAATGGCAGTTCTATTTGGACGCCATGTTAAAACCATTGGCAAACACATTAACAATGCATTGCATGAAGAACTACAGAATATGGCAACTGTCGCAAAATTTGCGATAATTCAAGTCGGAGCCTGCATTAAAGACCTCGGCAAGCGTTAGTTCGCTATTATGAAAATGCAGGAGGCAAAAGCCGATGAGATAATTCAACATCTGTAATTGAATAAAAGGAATACTTAAAAGACTCTAAGCATAAATTGAAAAAGCATCCACCTATGGCAGAACAAGATATGACCCAAAGTAGTAGATCTATAGAACTTTGTAGACGAATTGTCACTACTGAATCATTTATAGCGGAAGCCAAAGAAATATATGGTGACCGTTATGACTATAGCAAAGTGGACTATAAGAATAAAGAGCACAGGGTTACTATTGTTTGCCCTGTTC
>CAZPNJ010000347.1:0-1549 GCA_964587765.1 uncultured Prevotella sp. | reverse complement strand
TAACCCATTTTTACATTTCAGCCTCAAAAACTTGCTGCTCAACTCGAACGTTTTTGCGTTAACATATACAGTTTTAAGTGTTAAAATGAATAATAACAATACATAATTAGACAAACGTGCTATAAAATCGCACTATGGGCGATTTTAATTACGCATTGCGAATTGCAAATTGCGAATTAAATATGAATTGGTTTACGCTTTCTGTTTGCCGTTCATAAGTATTGAAGTCAATACATACAAGGCGATGACAAGCCAGAAGCCATAAATGAATTTGCTGAAAATGAGAATCAGAGCCGAGGCAATGACAAAGAGATATTTAACCTCGTTGCCCTTCCAGCCCCAGTGCTTGAACTTCAGAGCGAACATAGGTATCTCTGCCACAAGAAGCCATGAGCTGAACAACATGCCTGCGATGATGACCAGCACCATGTAGGGACTGCACTCGATATACGACGGCAGACTAATGATAAGTGAGCCCCAGAAAAGGGCGTTGGCAGGTGTAGGCAGACCAATAAACGATGTGGTCTGGCGCTCATCAAGGTTGAACTTAGCCAAGCGCAGCGCCGAAAACGCCGCCATAATATAGGCCGTGAACGGCAGATATGGGCGCAAGAACTGCATGGCTGTAGGATAGTCCATGACCGAAATCTGGTAGAAAATAATCGTTGACGGAGCTACACCAAACGTTACATTATCGGCAAGCGAATCGAGTTCTTTGCCAATTGGTGAAGAAACTCCCAATAGTCGGGCGCTCATGCCGTCGAAGAAGTCGAACGTGGCGCCAATGATTATCCAAAGCAATGCCATTTGTGGCGATGCCGAAAAAGCATAATATGTAGCTATGCAACCAGAAATAAGGTTGCTGCAAGTGAGTGCGTTTGGTATATAACTCTTTATTTTCATCGATAAATGTAAAAAGGAATCAGTTTTTGTGTGCGCCACTAAGGTTATGGCAACTTAGCAATGATAGTCTGGTCGCCGGTGGTCTTCTGCCCCATTGTTACGCAAACGGTAGAGCCAAGTGGCAAATACAAGTCAACACGCGAGCCCAGTTTGATGAAACCTAAGTGCTCGTCAATGTAACAATCTTCGCCAGCGTTAGGATAAGTAACGATGCGACGAGCCACAGCTCCGGCTATCTGGCGGCAAAGAATGTCGTGACCCTCTGGCGTAGTAATCATAATGTCAGAGTGTTCGTTCTCCTCGCTTGCCTTAGGCAACCACGCTTTATGGAAATTACCATTGACGTGCTTAATAAACTTAATCTTGCCGTCAACAGGAATCCAGTTGGCATGAACGTTGAACAAACTCATGAAAATGCTAACCATAAGGCGTTTCTCATGGAAATACTCGTCTTCCATGACCTCCTCAACAACTACTATCTTCCCATCAGCAGGGGCAACAACCGTTTTACTTGTATCCTCGCTGTTGAAATAGCGCACCGGACAGCGATAAAAGTTTAGCACGATAGCATATACCGTGCCAAAGACTACCACGAATACCCAGAAAGGTATCTGCGTGTCGAAAGAGCGCCACAACAGTAGTGCTA
>CAZPNJ010000346.1:0-1559 GCA_964587765.1 uncultured Prevotella sp. | reverse complement strand
CAGGCTCTACACTCAGAAGGATATTGAACAAATTCGCTCCATACATAATTTAGTGAAAGTGCGCGGATTCAAACTTGCGTCCGCCCGAAAGATGCTATCTAAAAACCCAACTAACGTAGATAAGACCGCCGACATACTTACGACGCTCATATCCGTAGGAAATCAGTTAAAGGAGCTAAAGAAACACTTGGATAGCATCGTATAAACCAACAAAATTTGGCTGTGAAAGAGATAATTACTACTTTTGCGGGCAAAATACTAAGACAACAAGCTTAAATGACTTACAACATTGAGAAAGTGACGACGCTGATAGGCGCACGCCGCTATGGTAACAGCAACGCACAAATAGGCTTCCTGCTTACCGACAGCCGCTCTCTCTGTTTCCCTGAGGAGACACTGTTTTTCGCATTAAAGACATCGCGCGGCGATGGCCACGCATACATAGACGACCTCTATCGCAGAGGCGTGAGAAACTTCGTAGTTGAGGTTGTGCCCGAAAACTACGACAAACTTTACCCCGAAGCAAATTTCCTGAAAGTAGTGGGTGCGCTTGAGGCTCTGCAAAGATTGGCTGAGCGTCATCGCGATGAGTACGACATTCCAATCATCGGCATTACCGGTTCTAACGGCAAAACCATGGTTAAGGAGTGGCTGTATCAGTTGCTGTCGCCACAGATGTCGGTCGTACGCTCACCTCGTTCATATAACTCGCAGATAGGTGTGCCACTGTCAGTATGGCTGCTCAACGAGAACAGCAACGTGGGCATCTTTGAGGCTGGCATCAGCCAACCGGGCGAAATGGCGGCTCTTCGTGGCATCATACAGCCAACCATTGGCGTGCTGACCAACCTTGGCTCTGCCCATCAAGAGAACTTCACCTCAATGGAGGCAAAATGCAAAGAGAAGTTGCGCCTGTTCCACGATGCCGCAGCCGTAGTATATTGCTACGACGATGACCTCGTAAAGCGCTGCATATCAGAGTATGCCTACAAGGGCGACCAACTGTCATGGTCAACCAAGAGCGATAAGGCTACGCTATACATCGAGCGTGTAGATAAGCAAGACATTCACTCTACCATACATTATATATATAAGGGCAGCAAGGGCAGCTACACCCTACCCTTCATTGACGAGGCTTCAATACGCAACTCCATAACCTGCGCCATCGTAGCCCTTTATCTCGGTGTAGAGCCTGAGGCATTGGCTGAGCGCATGAGCGCCCTTGAGCCGGTAGCCATGCGCCTTGAAGTAAAACAGGGCCGCAACGACTGCACCCTTATAAACGATTCTTACAACTCAGACATCAATTCACTTGACATAGCGCTCGACTTCATGAACCGCCGCCCCGACCAGAAAAACCGCAAGCGCACGCTGATACTCAGCGACATATACCAGAGTGGACTGTCGGCAGCCGAACTTTACAATGAGGTAAGCCAGCTGGCAGAAAAGCGTGGTGTGGAGAAGTTCATTGGCATAGGCAGCGAGCTGTCAGCCCAGCAGAGCAGAATAAATATAAAGGAGCGTTTGTTCTTTAAGAACGTACAGGACTTTATCAACAG
>CAZPNJ010000345.1:1273-1620 GCA_964587765.1 uncultured Prevotella sp. | reverse complement strand
GGCACCGGCGCGATGAACCTCTATGCCACAGGCGGCGTGAGTGCGCTGGGCATGTCATCGGGCGGCTCATCGCCTGTGCTCCCAATACCAACAAGTGCTGACAACGGAAAGGTTCTTACAGTCGTCAATGGAGAATATGTTCTTGCATCGCCAACAACATAAATGTGAACTGTGCAATAGAAATTGATTATTCTAAATTAGAGAATTATGGGTTACAACACTGGAATTATAACAGCCCCGGTCAGCATCTATGACGTACAGCGTGCACTTGGCAATTCTTCAAGTGACTTGGGCACGCTGATCCATAACGGCAACATCAATATGTGGGCGAAGTGGAAGCCAATCAA
>CAZPNJ010000345.1:0-1263 GCA_964587765.1 uncultured Prevotella sp. | reverse complement strand
GGCTAATGACTTCTGAAATAATGCGCACGACGGCTGGAGTCTATCGCTATGGCATCAAGCGCAATGCTGGCAGCATCCCGCTTTGGAATCCAAGCACGGGAGAACTTACTCACGACGTATGGACGTATGACCGTCCGACAGGCGGCTCGTCTTCGCCTTACAGACTTGCGGACTTCGCTAATTGGGACGCTCACGCCAATCCAGGCTACTACCATAACGCGCCATGCCCCGTCCGCGTAGCATTCCCTGATCCGGCGGAAATCACCGTCACAGACAATGCCACTGGCACCACAATGGGATTCGTCTTCACATTTGAAAACGGCATCATAGGGTGGAGAACCGACGGCACCTGCCTGAGCGTGGCCGACATATTCGGAAATGATCAGAACTACTACCTCACTGTTGGGTTGCTTCGCTATGATAATGGAGTGATGAAGCAGTACTACATAAGCTCAGACTCGAAGCTCAGCGACATGTCTGCTCAGAACCCGGTTGCCTACGTCATCGTTGACACCAACGACTTCCGCTCGAAGATAGGCAGCAACTACCTTATTAACGGGCAGAAGTGGAATGCCATCCTTTTTCTTAGCGGAACGAAATGCACTGGACAGACAGATTTGACGGGAAGCATTGTGATGCTTGAGTACGAGCAGAATGCCGACCGCAAGGAAATGACAGTCGTCAGAACGTCGTGGACTCAGAATTTCGGCACGGTTACGCTTCAGACCGTGCTAACCAAGAACGGCACCTGGCAATATAGGGTGCAAGAAAGTGGAGGCTATGGCATACGAGTTACCGTGCAGCGTGATGACACCAGCGGATCGCTGACGATGAACGTGAAATACCAGCTGATTTGTGTGGGCGGCACTATCGGCAACGGAGGCTCACAAGTGACTATCGACCTCGGGCAGGCCATCAGCTTTTCAGCGGGCGAGAGCACCAAGACGCTGAACGTAGAGTCGTTCACCGGCTATGATTTCATCTTCCAAGAGCGGGCTTCCGTGAAGCGTGCCATCGTGAACGTAAATTTGACACGCAGCGCGAGCACTGGCTCAATTTCGTTGGCGACGGAAACAGACTGCTCTACGCATGCGAGCAGCTACACGACTACTAATTCAAACGAATATTAAAACTTAAAACAAAAAAAACATGGGAACAATTTTGACAGTTATCGCTATTGCAGCAATAGCATTTGCAGTGAATGCTTGGAGAGGTCGCCAGAAGCATGTGACTAACACCTCTGAGCCACAAGGACAGCAGAAC
>CAZPNJ010000344.1:0-1670 GCA_964587765.1 uncultured Prevotella sp. | reverse complement strand
TATTCCAGAGGAAGAACTCGCCACTTTTGAAGATGCTGGCGCTTGCGGCACGGCTGCCGTAATTTCACCAATATCATATATTGACGACCTTGAAACAGGCGCTCATTATGATTATGGCACAAAGCCAGGTCCGATATCAACAAAACTCTATAATCTGTTGCGTGGCATTCAGTATGGCATAGAGGAAGACAAACACGGTTGGACAACCGTTGTGATTGACTAAATCGTTTGTTTTTATACAATTAAAATGAAAAGAGAATGTGTCATTTAGCACATTCTCTTTTTTCATGTCCAACCACAAATTGTGAAATATTCCAAATTCTGTTAATTTTGGATATTTATTCGCTGCGAGAAGGGCGATGAAATGAACCAACCACTTGTTTGCTCGCAAAATCGCCAAAATAGAGCACTTTAACGTAAGGGATTGACATTTAGACGGTTAAGCACCTATTTCGACAAATATAGGGGTAGTTTGAAACCGAAAAAAGGCTATTAACTTATATTAACCCCGATACTTAGAGCCAAAAACCGTGGAAGTTACAGTTGGAAACCACGGTTAATAAATCTAAAGTCAACTGAAATTAAAAATAAGTACCCCGTTTTCTGCGGATAATTTGCCCGTTTTTCAAAAATCGTTAACCCAATTTTACATTTCAACCTCAAAAACTTGCTCCTCAAGTGCGCGTTAAAACATACAGTTTTAAATGTTAAATTCGCCCGTTTTGTATATTTATGCAAAACTACAAAACGCAGTTTGTCCCTATTTTCTTTCTCTTTTCAATCTCAAACAATGCTTTAACTAAATATTTTCATTACTTTTGTGGCATAACTAAAGGTTCTATTAACGATACATGAATAAAATTACATGATGCACTCCGTAAAATGCCGATGTAATCATCATTTTCATATCGTAAGCGCTTAATTTTTACCACAAAACTTCTGTTGATTAAAATAAAGGCGTAAATTTGTAGGGAATGTGTACTTATATATCAAAATGGTAAATGGCAAAGAAGAGTGAGATAATAGTCAAAAATGTCACCATCAAAACAATAAAGATGAATGGGACAGACTATATATGCATAACCGATATAGCTCGGCAGAAAAATCCTGCGGAACCGAAAGATGTTGTAAAGAATTGGATGCGACAAAAGAACACTTTGGAGTATCTTGGACTATGGGAGAGGCTGAACAACCCTTCTTTCAAAGGGGTCGAATTCGACTCCCTTTTTTCAGAAGCAGGAACCAATGCATTCACAATGAGTCCTTCGCGCTGGGTAGAAATTACAGCTGCAATAGGTATAGTTACAAAGAATGGAGCAGGAGGTGGAACTTATGCTCAACGAGACATCGCCTTCAAGTTTGCCAGTTGGATTTCTGTTGAGTTTGAATTGTACCTTGTCAAGGAGTTTCAGCGCCTGAAGGCTGAGGAGCAAAAGCAGTTGGGCTGGTCGGCCAAACGCGAGTTGTCAAAGATAAACTATCGCATTCATACTGATGCCATCAAGAGTCATCTCATTCCTGCAGAAGTAACACGTGAACAAGCCAACATTATCTATGCCGAGGAAGCTGATGTGCTTAATGTAGCCATGTTTGGCATGACCGCCCGTCAGTGGCGCGAGGAAAATCCTGACCAGAAAGGCAACATCCGTGACTATGCTACTATCAATGAC
>CAZPNJ010000343.1:0-1672 GCA_964587765.1 uncultured Prevotella sp. | reverse complement strand
CGACAGGCGAGAATATTGCACACCCTGATAAGGCGTGATAACCACCTTTGGCAGTTCTTGCGTTTTGAATGGTTTATCATAATACCTATTTGGTACCTGTAATGGCGTGATTTATTTGTGCAAAGGTGCTGAAAAAGAATTAAACGGCAAAATAAATGAGGATTTTTTAGTGGAAAAAGACTTTTTTCGTCGTTTTTTTATAATTTCGCATAAGCAATAGACAACTAATAAGTAGAAAAAGGAATTTTATTTTTCTCTAAATTTATTCATAATATAATAATGTTGGAGGCAGAAAAATGGCAAAGCAAACAATTGTTATCGAAACGGCAAAAGAGCTGTCGCTTAATGGTGGTATGATTGCTATTAGTGATAGAGATACCGATGAGGTAATTTTTAGGGCTTTGGAGGATGTGCAAATGATAATGATAGACCATCATTCGGCTTGCCTAACTACTCCATTGATTGCTAAATTGGCGAAGAATAATATATGTATTGTGTATTGTGACGAAACTCACATGCCTGTTTCCATGACTATGGACTTCATAGTCTCAAAAGAAGACACTCAAAGAAAGTATTGTTTGGCAAGCCTCAAATGGTTGAATTCTTTTAACTTGAAATTGTTTTGGTAGTTATGAACGCGAGCCTTTTGCATAGGTTGTTTGATTTTATTGCTCCCCGCACTTGTGTAATGTGTGGGCGGCGGCTGTTTGCCGATGAGGAGATGTTGTGCAACGTGTGCCGGCTGACGATGAACCGTACCCACTTTGCAAAGGAACCGTATGACAATGAAATGGCGCAGTTGTTTTGGCACAAGTTGCCGATAGAGCGGGCGGCGGCATTGTTTTATTACACCTCGGAGAGTGGCGCTGAGCCGATATATAAGTTTAAGTATTACGGCAGGGAAGACGTGGCTGAGTATTTAGGCGAGCTGGCTGCACAGGAGTTTATGAAGCATGGCTTCTTTGACGGCATAGATATAATAGTGCCTATGCCACTGGCTAAGAACAGACAGCGCATGAGGGGCTATAACCAGTGCGAGGCTATTGCCAAAGGTGTGAGCAGGGTGACGGGAATTGGTGTGGAAAGCTCGCTGCTGACGCGAAAGCGCTTTGAGCGCAGCAATACCCGACTGAGCCGAGAAGACAGGATAGAGAACGTGGAAAACGCCTTTACGCTGACCGAAGCGTCGGTATTGGCAAACAAACACGTATTGATAATTGACGACGTAATAACCACAGGCGCAACGGTGGTGAGCCTTGGTAAGGAGATAACCGAAAAGAGTGATGGAGTGAAAATAAGTGTTATGTCAATCGGATTTACCGGTAAGAAGTGACGGTGCATAAGCCACGCGCCACTTATTCAGTAGGGCAGACATATCAGATGGCAACTCTGATGTGAAGTCCATCTGTTGGTGTGTGGTAGGGTGAACAAATCCGAGTGTACGAGCATGAAGAGCCTGACGCGGACAAACGTGAAAACAGTTGTTTATAAACGCCTTGTACGATGCACTGCGCTCGCCACGCAATATTTGCATACCGCCATAGCGCTCGTCGGCAAACAGCGGGTGGCTTATGTGCTTCATGTGGGCGCGAATCTGATGTGTGCGACCAGTTTCAAGAATACACTCCACAAGTGTAGCGTAACCATAGCGCTCAAGCACCCTGTAGTGGGT
>CAZPNJ010000342.1:0-1675 GCA_964587765.1 uncultured Prevotella sp. | reverse complement strand
TCTTCACCTTAGGGGGATTAGGAATGGGCGATGAGTTTTCATCACTGCTGCATCCAGAAAGGAAACAGAGTCCCAAAAGGAATAACACATAAATAATATCGTGTCTCATATCATTGAACTGCGGGTTTTACATTTGGATAAATTGTCAATTCATATTGATAAGACGGATAAGACGATGAGCGTGTAATCACATCACTCGGATTGCCAGTGTTAAAAGTACCAGCAGTAAACCAATTATTCAAATAACCGTGCCACCCCCAATTATTATGTAATAAAACAATTTTCTCAGTATAATATTGGCTTCTGACAATATGTTCTTGACCTGTAATTTTATCTATGGCTATTATTGTAAAGTGCCTTTGACGACTCAAACTCTTATAACCATCTATAACCCACGAATGACCATCTGTATAATAAGTGTTATATGTAATACCTAAAAAGTTTTCAGTGACTTTTGTTGCATATCCTTTAATAAGTACTGGGCAGTTTTCGGCTAATGAATGTAACACTTCATCCGTGTTGTAGCTTAGAGAGCCATTACCACTATATCCGTTATTCAAAAGCCAGCCATACGCATTATCTGTATCGGCCGACGTAGCACCAGGACTGTAATTCGCCCCTATATCTTCTCCGATATATTTCATAAGCAAACCTACATGCTCTATTGAATACGAGGTAACGGGAGAAGAATACGCTGTAATACTATTCCAGTCAAATGTTATTCCATGTAATACTGTAGGATATTTCCAGTATGCAACGAGTTGCGCCGTAGCAGTAGGAACACATCCTGTCAAAGCACTATCTCCTGGAATTTTATCTTTCACGCAGATATTATATGGCAAATCCTGTCCCCATTTAGTCCCAAGTAAAGGACTTTTTGCACTATTGATAGACCAGTCAGATATTGGAGTATCGTCATTCCTAAAATAATAGTCATGCATAGAATAAGCCGTGTCAGGTTCCAACTTTGCCCTTGTCAAAAGTTGTGAGGAGAGTTCTTGATTAAGCTCGTTACGTAAAGAATCCCTGACGTTTTCGAAATTTAAAATTGAATGGTACATGCCATCTATAATTTGGCATAACATGTAAAGATGACGTGGATTGCGCCTAAAATCAAGGGTTTCAACATCGTCTTCCTCGTTAACACATAAAATAGCGTCAGTTCTATTGTCAGCAGAAACCATAATGTATCCATTCTGGCTTTGGGAATAAAAAATGTAGATTAATGTATCTGGCAAAACATTAGAATAGACCTCTTGAAGGTTTGGCAGGCTTTCTTTTGTAATCACTTTACAATCTGGAATAATGTTACCGGAACGTGTGCCTCCAAATATTCCAAACAGATTTTCGTAGGCCTCATCTTGTTCAACTTTAGAATGAGAAAATGCCTTACTTAACGAACAACATTCTTGATCATTTAATGAGATATTTTCCTGACTGATGGGTAAATTCGTTTCCTCTATAGAGCAGGAAAACAGCAAAACTTCAAGAAAAAGATAAGAAAATAATTTTATTTGCCTTTTCATAGCCAATACAATAATCTCATGTTACAAGTTAATACATCCCTTAAACAGCCAGTTACCCGTCGTGAGCTGGATTTCATAGTCACCGGAGAGCGTTGAAGGCAGGACAACTTCGGTCTCGGCAGAGAACACCATGGTAGTGTAAACGACAT
>CAZPNJ010000341.1:0-1675 GCA_964587765.1 uncultured Prevotella sp. | reverse complement strand
GAGGGCCGATGTTAGGATAGGTCAGCGCCTTATGTACCTCAAGAGGCTCGGTTTCTATCCACTTGCCATCTTTATAGTAAAGGCCCTTTTGGGTTATTTCGCGAATGTTAATCTCAGGGTTGAAGTTAGTAGCGAACGCCTTATGGTGATTGCCTGCGTTGCAATCAACAATGTCGAGATTGTGAATCTCGTCGAAGTGATGCTTTGCTGCGTAAGCAGTGAACACGCCACTCACACCCGGGTCAAAGCCACAGCCAAGAATAGCCGTGAGGCCTGCTTTCTCGAAACGGTCTTTGTAAGCCCACTGCCAAGAATACTCGAAGTGAGCCTCATCGCGTGGCTCATAGTTAGCAGTGTCGAGATAGCTAACGCCACACGCCAGACAGGCGTCCATTATAGTAAGGTCTTGATAAGGCAGGGCAAGGTTTACTACGAGGTCTGGCTTGAAGCTGTTTATCAGCGTCTTCAACTGCTCTACGTCGTCGGCATCAACCTCGGCTGTAGATAGGTTTACGCCTTTCTCTACACCATTCTTCACTCTTGCGGCTTTAATGCTTTCCGCAAGTCTGTCACACTTAGCCTTGTGATGGCTGGCAATGAGGAGGTCAGTGAAGACATCGGCATTCTGGTCAATCTTGAATGCGGCTACTGTTGCCACACCTCCTGCTCCTATCAATAATATTCTGCTCATAATAAAAGTAAGATTATTATTTTGTTGTTTATTGTTCTGTTGATTATGGGTTAGCTACTTGTTACCTCATGTTTAAGGGTTAGCGCTTGTCATCTCGCTTGGTCCAACTCTTCGCTCTTAATACCCAAAGCGTTCATCAGCGAGTAGCCGAGTATCTCCTGTCGGAAGTTGCCACCTGGCATAGGCTGCATGGCAAACACGGTTATGCGCTTTTCGTCGGGCGCATAGCGTAAGGCTTGGGTAAGTTTGTCGTAAGTCGCTGAATTGTCAGCGTTAGGAATTATCATTATGCGCTTAACTGCCGGCTGAGCCGTAAGCGTGTCAATGATGTTTGTAAGGAAGTCATCGGCTGACACGATGTCTTCTATCGGAAAAGAACTCAGCGTGAACTCGCCAAGAGAGTCTTTGAAAGCCTTGCCGTTAAGCTCTGTTTCAAAGTCAGAGGGTGCGAAGTTATCCATCTTCTTGCGATTCTTTCCGTGAATAAGCACTACCTGCACCTCATTGTCGCCCTCGCGCACCCCACCGTCGAGCGCTACGCAATCCACCCAACGAGCCATATCAGCTTGGGGAATGCGTCGGCCTATCATACGTTCAAAGTTTACAATCAGATTGAAAGCTACGCTATCTACATAATCAGCATCTACGATTATGACGTTTTCGCTCCAATGAATGTTTGTAGTCGTTTCTTTATTCATAGTTGCAAAATTACAGAAATGTTTTGGTTAATCAAAACGCACGACACATATTTTTCAAGTCTTCGCAAGCTGCATAATCCTCTGAGCCACACAATTCAAGCAAAATTAGCAAGCGATACTATCAGCTGGGCAACCATATCGCAACAAAAAGTCCCCCAACCCAAAGGCTGGAGGACTTACTATAATGTTTATTCTTATTTATCGTGAAGAATAATCTTTGTTGATTAGAGGTTAGGGTTAATCTCGTTCCACTTATCAACTGAAGGGATAACACCAAGCTGAATGC
>CAZPNJ010000340.1:0-1689 GCA_964587765.1 uncultured Prevotella sp. | reverse complement strand
CGCCGTAATGCACCGCATGAAGGAAGACCGTACACTTAAAGTTATCGCTCTTGACATTAAGGGCATAATGAACGGCACTGCCCCCGACGTGGCTCTTCAAGAAAACGACGTGCTGTTTATCCCTACGAAATCAGAAATGATGACCGAGCGCACCATCACCATTCACGGCGAGGTGCACTATCCTGGCATTTATAAATACGCTGACAATGAAACTCTTGAAGACTTCGTGCTTCAGGCCGGAGGCCTCACCGAGACAGCTTCAACCGTTAAAGTTGACGTTGACCGACGCGAAAACAACCCTAAGCCGCTGACAACCGACTCTATCATCGCAAAGACTTACAGCTTTGCCCTCAGAGACGGCTTTGTCATTGACGGCGAGGCTGGTTTCACGCTCATGCCTTTCGACGAGGTTTACGTACGCCGCAGCCCAGCTTACAACGAGCAGAAGAACATTCAGGTTGAGGGTAACGTAATGTTCCCCGGAACTTACACGTTGTCAAAGACTAACGAACGCCTTTCTGACATTATCAAGATGGCTGGTGGCGCAAATTCACAAGCGCACGTCTTGAGCGAAAGATTACCGACGTAGAGCGCATGCGCATGGAAGACCTTATCAGGTCGGCACAGAAAGAAAGCGGCGAAAACGACACTATTGCCCTGAAACGAATGCTAAACATCGGCGAAACCTATTACGTCGGCATTGAGCTTGACGAGGCTATTAAGCACCCGGGCGGCGATGAAGACATTGTACTGCGTGAGGGCGACCGACTGATTGTACCTGAATATTCAGGCACGGTTAAGATTAGCGGCGAAGTAATGTACCCCAACACCGTGGCTTATCAAAAGGGCAAGAGTTCAAAATACTATATAAATCAAGCAGGTGGCTGGGGCAACAGAGCAAAGAAGTCTCACGCGTACATTATATATATGAATGGCAAGGTTTCAAAGCTAGGCCACGGCACAAAGGTTACGCCGGGCAGCGAAATCGTAGTGCCACAAAAGCCTAAGAGCACCGGTTCGTTGGCACAATGGCTGACCATCGGCACAAGCGTGGCTTCTATAGCAACAATGTTTGCAACAATAGCTAATCTGCTGAAATAACAACAAAGACTATAAGATACAAGATGGCTTTTTTCGGATTATTTGGTAAAAAGAACAAGGAAACCTTAGATAAAGGATTGGAAAAAACACGTCAAAGCGTGTTTGACAAACTTTCAAGAGCAGTTGCCGGCAAGTCTAAAGTAGATGATGACGTGCTTGACAACCTTGAGGAAGTTTTAATAACAAGCGACGTTGGCGTTGACACTACTCTGAAAATAATCAAGCGCATTGAAGAGCGCGTGGCAAGAGACAAATACGTTTCAACCTCTGAACTTAACGCAATCTTGCGCGAAGAGATTGCAGCCTTGCTGACTGAGGCAGGCAGCCGTGACTCAGACGAGTGGGATTTGCCAAAAGACCACACCCCTTACGTAATTCTCGTAGTGGGCGTAAACGGCGTTGGCAAAACCACCACCATTGGCAAACTCGCCTATCAGTTTAAGAAAGCGGGCAAGAAAGTTTACCTTGGCGCAGCTGACACCTTCCGTGCGGCAGCCGTTGAGCAAATCTCCATCTGGGGCGAGCGCGTTGGCGTGCCTGTCATTAAGCAACAGATGGGTTCTGACCCTGCAAGCGTCGCCTTTAACA
>CAZPNJ010000339.1:0-1741 GCA_964587765.1 uncultured Prevotella sp. | reverse complement strand
GTCTGACGCAATATTATGCCATGAACCAATATCGGTATGACCGCAAACTGATGCCTTGCAGATAGAGTGGGGGCGTTACTTCATAAGGTCGTTGAGGAAGTTGTTAAGGTCACCCTCAAGTCCCTCCATCAGGTCGCCACCAATGATGATGGTGTCATCGTCGGCAAGATAAAGTTCGGCAATGTCTTCGCCCTCGTCGCCTTGCAGTACAAAGCTGTATGGCTTGAGCAGCCCCATGTTGTCAACGATTTCCGCCATGCTTTTCAGCACGGTGCGCAACTGCTGTGTCACGTCATCGTAGAAGTTTTCGCTGCTGTTGTTTATCCACTCATCAATTACCACGCGAGTGATTTCCTGACCGTTGTCGTCGTAGGCTATGAGGTCGCCAGACTCTTGCGAGGCGTTGATGTGAATGTCGGTGATGAGCGATGGTTCTTCAACCATTGGGAATTTCTCCGCAATCTTGTTGATTGCGCGCTCAATCTGTAACTTTGTCTTGTCGTTCATAAAAGTAAAATTATATGGTAACCGCCCAGTCGCGGACGGTTACCATGAGTATTAAAGAATAGTCTTAACGGCTTCAAGCATACCACGCTCTTGAATGAGGTCAAGGTCTTTCTTGACCAGTTCGTTCAAGCCAGCGATGTTGTTGAGGTTTTCGCCCCAGATGCTTGTAGCGGCGAGCACGCCATCGGTTACCTTCTGTGTGTCACCAGTTGCCCAAAGCTGCTTCAGCAGGTCCATGATTTCCTGTGAGTCGTTTGGCACGATGTCAACACCGTCGGCACGCTTGCCACCTTTATAATATGTGATGATGGCTGCAAGACCGAACACGAGACCCTGTGGCAGTGTGCCCTTACGCTCAAGATACTTTTTCAGACCTGGCAGGTCGCGAGTCTGGAACTTAGGGAACGAGTTGAGCATAATGCTCGTAACCTGATGGTCAACGTATGGGTTGTCGAAGCGTTCCAACACGTCAGAAGCGAACTTTTGCAGCTCGTCCATAGGCAGGTCAAGGGTTTGCATCAGTTCATCGAACTGAACTTTGTGGATATACTTGCCGATGACCGTTCAGCAGGGTTACCTTGCGCTGGTGGTAGGGCTCTTCAGACGGAACGAATAGAACGTGGAGTCCTGCCTTGGTAGCGGGAAACTCTTTCTCTAATTCTTTAGGAGCTTCAATAACCCAGAGGTGGAAGTTCTCTGCCTGTACAACGAGGTTATCTTCGTAAGAAATTTTCTGCTGAATCTCCTTTATGTCCTTGCGTGGGAAACCAGGAACGATGCGGTCAACCAGTGTCGCGTAAACGCCGCAGCACTCTTCAAACCACTGCTTGAAGTCGTTGCCCAGATTCCAAAGTTCAATGTACTTGTATATGCAGTCTTTCAATACGTGACCGTTAAGGAAGATTAGCTCGCAAGGGAATATGATTAAGCCCTTGTCCTTAGCGCCATTGAAGTATTGATAGCGGTGGTATAGCAACTGAACGAGTTTGCCCGGATAAGAAGAGGCTGGCTTGTCATCGAGTTTGCAATTTGGGTCAAAGGCGATGCCTGCCTCGGTGGTGTTAGAGATGACAAAACGAATCTCCGGTTGCTCAGCCAAAGCCATGAAAGCCTGATTCTGAGTGTAAGGATTCAGCGCGCGGCTGATGCAGTCGATGCGTGTAAGGGTGTTAACTGGCTCGCCGTTCTCACGACCTTGCAGGTTAACGTGGTAGAGGCAGTCCTGACCGTTGAG
>CAZPNJ010000338.1:455-1803 GCA_964587765.1 uncultured Prevotella sp. | reverse complement strand
ACAAGGTTGCGCCACTTTTCCGCAAGGCAGAGTTCGAAATTACCTTCGGCGAAGGAATATCAAAGGTGGGTGAGATTGTCGATCTCGGAGTTGAATACGGAATCATCAGCAAGAGCGGTTCATGGTTCTCATACGAGAGTTCGAAACTGGCACAAGGACGTGACGCCACCAAGGAATTGCTGAAAGACAATCCTGAGCTTTGCGAGGAAATAGAAGCAAAGATAATGCAGCAGATAGCTGACGCTCAGAAATAACTAAAGAGAGCTGTGGCACAAACCACAGCTCTCTTTAGTTGGTTATTCTACTGAAAGACCTCGGTCTTTCTCACCTTCTGGTCTTTTCCGAATATCACGCGCAGCTTCTTGCCTTTAGAGCGATTGTATATCCAATTATCAACACCATTCCTATTGACGGTATTGTTTGGCTCACCCACGGCAAGGAGCACCTCGTCCTTTGTCATGTTGGGAATAACACGACCGGCACGAATCATCGCAGCCATCGTAGGACTGGAGTTGACAATCTTTCCGGCTCCCATAGCAAACAGATAGGCGAAATAGTCTTCCTTATTGCCGTCAATATCACCGGCAACATTGGTATTCTTAAACGTCACATCTTTCTTATATACGGCACGCGAAAGCGGATCTTTGAGCGTAAGCGTATAATATGTACTGTTGGCATGAGGGGCAATCTCTGTAATCTCAAACTGTGTCAGACGGGTAATCTTAACATCGCGGTCCTGCTCAATATTGTGCATCATAGTGGCATACTTGGTATGAACAAGCTTCCCAAGATACTTGGTTATATCCTTCGACAAGCTCATATAATCATTAGCCAGTTCGAACGAACCATAGAAAGCATGCTTTGCATTCGTCTTGTCAAACTCGTCGTCGCGCATTCCACTGTTAGTCTTACTCATGGCAACAATCTGATAAAACTGATTGCCTTTGTCGTCCTCCACAATAATCTTTACCGGAAAACTACGGCTTCCCACGCCGACGGCTACCACCTTCACTTCACGGCCGTCTTCAACGTTCACTTCCTCGTATCCTTCACCGTTGGCCTCTGTATCTATCCGATAAACATCGCCCTTTGTAAACACACGCTGGCCAAGAAGCTTCTCATGGGCAATGTCCACATCGTCAAGAAATGCAAGAGTAGGCACGCCAAGCTTGCCATTGCAATAGCTGTCAAAATCGCCATTGGGAGTTTCATAGTAATATACCTTATTATCATCCTGGCATAAGAAATACATCCTGCCACGGTTCCCAACGTCGGCATGACCGCGGTAAACCATAATATGATAGCGTAACTTACCACTGCTCACCTCTTTGTCGGTAAGCGAATCGCA
>CAZPNJ010000338.1:0-445 GCA_964587765.1 uncultured Prevotella sp. | reverse complement strand
ATTCACTATGAGGTCGTATTTCTCTCGCATCACCATGAACTTCATGCCGGGTTCCCAGTCGCAAAGGCTATGATACTTGAAGTTCTTACAAAGAAAATCCTGAGGTTCGCTTTCCTCAGCAACCTGCCCTGAAGCTGAATCTGCCGCTTTGACAGCTACAGACTGCTTTACATTCTTTGTTTTTACTATGTACTGATTTTGAGCTGCAGCCGAGAGCATAGTCATTGCCATCCCGGCTATTAACACCATTATTTTCATGAATCAAATGCTTATAATCTTTTGCAAAGATAGAAATTTTTTCTGATAGTTATGTCATTTTGGCATTAAAATATTAAAAAATTTGCATGATTTAGCCATTTGGGGAGGTTTGGCATACGCTTTGCAAACAAACCACTGACAAAATTTGAAATAATAACAAATATAAAACAATACTATTATGGGAAAG
>CAZPNJ010000337.1:0-1835 GCA_964587765.1 uncultured Prevotella sp. | reverse complement strand
AAACACTATGCCTTAAAAACACAATTACAAACAAAAATAATGCACAAAGCCTAACGTGACATGGCATTGTCAGACGTGGCTTAATTGGTTAAACTGAAAGTCAAGATATGGCATAACTATGCTATTATTGGCAAAAAAAGGGAAGGGCAAATTACGCCCACAAAAGATGAAGATTAACGTAATATATTGCAACTATTCCATGTTGTGACCGCTCCCTATAGGGGAGACGCAAACGGCAGGCAATTAGAAGCAAAAAAAACGAACAAGTCTTTCGGGTAGCATGGCATACAAGGTATGTGCATAGCGAGGGGAGCAAAACAAAAAGAAAACGCGGTGCATGGACAGGCACTAACCACACCTATATATAATAAGGTGTAAGTTAAGCTTAAGAAGTGACCGCACAGTATAAACAAATAAAAAAAGGATTTTAATATGAAATATACTTTACGCAAAGTAGGCATAGATGGCGAAAAGAAAGGCTATTACTATGCAGGAGCATTTCACAACCGTACGGTTGACACCAGAGAAGTGCTCGACACCATTCAGAAGAACTGTACCGTTAAGCCAAGCGATGCGAGTGCAGTATTTCACGAGTTTATTGACGTTATATCGGCAATATTACGAGAGGGCAACTCTGTAAAGATTGACGGACTGGGCACATTCTCGCTGTCAATAATAGGTACGTCGGTGAAAGACCCCAACACAGTTGGCGACCTGACCATAAAGGGCGCTAAGGTAAACTTTCAGCCAGAACGCAGAGAGGCGACTTCGTATATTGAGACTCGCGCCGATGGTTCGGTTGTGAAGCATAAGTTTTTTGCTTCGGAACTTACCAAGAACATAACGTTTGAGCCGCTAATGACGCAGGTGAAACCGATACTTGACGCTTACAACAAGGCAAACGGCAACACTGGAGCATAAGCGCAACATCTTCTGATGTTTTTGTCACAGACGTTTAGCTATTCCAAACAGCAAACTATCTGTTAGACAAAACAAGGGGGCAACACCATAATTGAGTGGAGTTGCCCCCTAATTATTTCATATTTTATAATGTATAATTATTCCCTAACGGTCATCAACACGTCATAATAAAAACGAGTTACGAATTAAGCATTACTAATTGCGAATTATTTGTAACTTTGCAGCATAAAACTTAAGATTATAATAACAATGCTAACAAGAGAGGACTAACATGATTAGGACTTTGCAACTTACGAGCCGCTGGCTGGCTAACTACGCTTCGCTGTTTATTATCGGCATTGCGCTGATAACACTGATATTTCCACATTTGTTTGACTGGGTAAGAGGTACCACGCAGACCGTGATACTGGGTATAATAATGCTGACGATGGGACTGACGCTCACCACTGACGACTTTCGCATATTGGCACGGCGACCACTCGACATTTTCATTGGCGCCTGCGCCCAGTTCATAATCATGCCGGGAGTGGCATGGCTGTTGGTACATGTGTGGCACCTTGAGCCGGCACTAGCACTGGGCATATTACTGGTGGGCTGCTGTCCGGGCGGAGTATCAAGCAACATAATGAGTTATCTGTGTCATGGCGACGTGGCATTCTCAGTGGGCATGACCTGCGCCTCTACCCTGCTTGCGCCCTTTATGACACCGTTTATGATGAAGTTGCTGGCAGGCGAGATTATAGCTATTGATGCCGTAGGCATGTTTCTGAACATACTTATAGTAACAATAATACCCGTTGGAATAGGCGCTCTGCTGAACTACGTTTACTCTAAGCGTGAGGCATTCCCCACCATTCAGTCGCTGATGCCCGGTGTAAGTGTAATTTCGCTGGCATGCATAGTTGGCGGCGTTA
>CAZPNJ010000336.1:0-1844 GCA_964587765.1 uncultured Prevotella sp. | reverse complement strand
ATTACACCATATTTGTTTTGCATCGTTCATTTAGTTGTGCTAATTTTGAATTAGTCTTGCAAGAAGTCTTTAATCTTTTGGTATGTTTCCTGCTCGGCTTTCTCAAGGTCATCGTTTACGACGCAGGTGTCGAACTTTGATGCTTGCGAGAGTTCGTATTCAGCACGATTGATGCGGTCGTTAATTACCTCCGGAGCATCTGTTGCGCGAGAAGTAAGACGGCGGCGCAGTTCCTCAACTGATGGTGGCTGAATAAACAAACTCAATGCACGAGAGCCATAGTAGTCTTTTATGCGACAACCGCCATTAACGTCAACGTCGAAGATTACGTTTTGACCAGCTTCGAGCTGACGTTCTACCTGTGCCTTTAATGTGCCGTAATAGCGGTCGGTATATACCTCTTCGTACTCTAAAAATTCGTCGGCAGCGATGCGCTTGCGAAACTCTTCGGGCGAAACAAAGAAATACTCCACACCGTTTTGCTCAGTGCCACGAGGCGGGCGGCTGGTGCAACTTATAGAGAATGCGAGACGCAGTTCCGGGTGATTTTTCATAAGCCACCCGATAATGGTGCTTTTGCCTGTGCCCGATGGGGCAGAAAATATGATTAGTTTTCCCATATCAATTTTTGAATGATGAATTTTACAATGCGTTCAGCACTTGTTCCTTGATTTGTTCAAGTTCATCTTTCATCTTAACGACAATGTTCTGCATCTCAGCATTATTACTCTTTGAGCCTGTAGTATTGATTTCGCGACCCATTTCCTGAGCGATGAAGTTAAGTTTCTTTCCCTGTGCTCCCTCTGGCTCGTCCATTGTCTCTTGGAAATAACGCAGATGGTTAGCCAAACGCTGTTTCTCTTCGCTGATGTCGAGTTTCTCGATATAGTAAATCAGTTCCTGTTCAAAACGGTTTTTGTCAATGTCAATGCCTTTAAGGTTGTTGAGTTCGTCAATAAGACGGGCGCGAATCTTTTCTATGCGCGACTTCTCGTATGGTTCAATGCTTGCCAACAGTTCAGTGATGTTGCGCACCTTCTCCTGAAATTTCAGATAAAGTGCTGCACCCTCTTGTTTGCGGAAGTCAACAAGAGCCTTCAGCGCCTCGTTGATGCCAGTGCAGAGCGCTGCCCACTCTTCATCTGACAGTTTATCTTCATCTACGCGCATGGTTACATCAGGCATACGCAATAACACCTCTATTATATTAGCAGGCTGAGGAAGATTCAGGTCAGCCGTTATACGACTCAGCTGAGCGTAATAGTCTTTCATTAAAGCCTCGTTGATAGGAGTAGCGTCAACGACGGTGTCTTTTTCTATCCAAACGGCAACGTCAACTTTACCGCGCACCACTGCTTTAGAAACCATTTGTCGGATTTCCATTTCTTTTTCACGATAAATCGGTGCTATGCGGGTGGAAAGGTCAAGGGCTTTGCTATTAAGGGATTTAACCTCAACATTAATCTTTTTATCCTTAAATGCTACGACTGCTTTGCCGTAGCCTGTCATTGATAATATCATACGCTTGTTAGTTAAATTTCTGCAAAAGTAAGTATTTTCCCTTAAAAAAGAACTACTTTTGCACTAAAATATCAAAGATAATATGTCTTGCATACTGAATATAGAAACGAGCACAAGCGTCTGCTCGGTTGCTATGAGCGAAGATGGAGCTTGCATTTTTAGCAAGGAAGACCATAGCGGTCCGAACCATGCGGTAAAGCTGGGCGGATTTATTGATGAGGCGCTATCATTTACTGATAATCATGCTATACCACTCGATGCAGTGGCGGTGAGTTGCGGTCCGGGTTCTTACACCGGGCTGCGCATCGGCGTATCAATGGCCA
>CAZPNJ010000335.1:0-1878 GCA_964587765.1 uncultured Prevotella sp. | reverse complement strand
CATTGATGGTTCGGCGCTGCTGCATAGCCTCTTCGTGGGGTTGCTTATGCTTTTCGGTGATAGGTGTTATCTCAATCATGGCAGCCTCTGAGTGGCGTAGCGACACTTCGTAGCCCATGATTCTGTACTTTACAGGGTCTTGCAGAGGTGCGTTTAGCAGCACTTCCACTTCCTTACCTTTGATAAAGCCCATTTCAACGATGCGTTTTCTGAAACCACCGTGACCTGTAACCTTAACAATGATGCCTTTTTCTCCTGTTTTAAGTTCTGATAACTTCATTTTAGTATTCAAAAATCCGTGTCTTTGTATTCAGGAACAGATATTCCTGTTTTCGGAAATTAGTGCAAAGATACAAAAAACGCCCCATACTAAAAAAAGTATGAAGCGCTTATTATAAGTTTTTTTTATAAAATACCTACAAATGATGATGTCATTTGTGGCTTTATTTACCGATTTATACGATGCCTTGTGCCATCATTGCCTTGGCAACCTTCAAGAAGCCTGCAACGTTAGCACCCTTCACATAGTTAACATAGCCATCAGCGCCTGTGCCATATTTAACACAGTTAGCGTGAATGTCATCCATAATCTCGTGAAGTTTAGCGTCAACTTCTTCTCTTGACCAGCGCAAACGCTCAGAGTTCTGGGTCATTTCAAGACCAGAAACGGCTACACCACCAGCATTGCTTGCCTTACCTGGGCAATACAACAGCTTAGCGTCCTGGAAAACTTTGATTGCTTCTGGTGTAGTTGGCATGTTTGCTCCTTCAGATACTGCAACGACTCCATTTGCGACAAGAGCCTTAGCAGCCTCTTCGTTTATCTCGTTCTGTGTAGCGCATGGGGTAGCGATGTCGGCCTTTTCAAACCAAGGCTTTGCACCTGCCACGTATTTTACACTATACTTTTCAGCGTATTCTTTAATACGTCCACGCTCTACGTTCTTCAGTTCCATAACGTAAGCCAACTTTTCTGCGTCAATTCCGTCTGGATCATAGATGTAACCATCAGAGTCAGAGAGTGTTACTGGTCTTGCGCCAAGCTGAATGAGTTTCTCAACAGTGTATTGTGCAACGTTGCCTGAGCCAGAAACCAAAACGGTTTTGCCCTTAATGTCAATGTTGCGTGTCTTTAACATATTGTTAAGGAAGTAAACGTTTCCGTAACCAGTAGCCTCTGGACGAATACGTGAGCCACCAAATTCCTGACCTTTACCCGTAAGTATGCCACTGAACTGGTGAGTCAACTTCTTATACATGCCAAACATATAGCCAACTTCACGACCACCTACACCGATATCGCCTGCTGGCACATCCTCGTCTGGGCCAATGTGGCGATAAAGTTCCAACATGAATGCCTGGCAGAAGCGCATAACTTCAGCACTGCTCTTACCACGAGGAGAGAAGTCTGAGCCACCCTTGCCACCACCCATAGGCAGTGTTGTCAGCGAGTTTTTGAATGTTTGTTCAAAAGCAAGGAACTTCAAGATTGAAGGTGTAACTGACGCATGAAAGCGAATACCACCTTTGTACGGGCCGATAGCGTTGTTGTGCTGTACACGATAACCCATGTTGGTTTGAACATTACCCTTATCATCTACCCAGTTTATGCGAAAAGTGATGATACGATCTGGCACACAGAGGCGTTCAATTAGGTTGGCTCTGTCAAACTCTGGGTGCTTGTTGTACTCGTCTTCAATGGTTGCGAGCACTTGACTTACTGCCTGAATGTACTCAGGTTCATTCGGAAATCTTCTTTTGAGATTCTCAACAACTTCTGTTGCTTTCATACGTTTTTATTTTTTATTTGTGTTATTGGATGTGTAACTTCGGGGTGCAAAGTTATATGTTTATTGATAAAAACAAAGCAAAAAGCAA
>CAZPNJ010000334.1:0-1881 GCA_964587765.1 uncultured Prevotella sp. | reverse complement strand
CTTCACCACCACCCATTGGGTGATCTACAGGGTTCATAACAACACCACGGTTGTGTGGACGTCTGCCCAACCAACGAGAGCGGCCAGCCTTACCAGACTGCTCGAGTGCGTGGTCTGAGTTGCCAACACTACCTACTGTTGCCTTACAAGCTGAGAGAATCTGACGAGTCTCACCTGAAGGAAGCTTAATAACACAATAACTGCCCTCACGAGAAGTAAGCTGAGCAAAATTACCTGCCGAACGAACCAG
Source organism: uncultured Prevotella sp. (assembly GCA_964587765.1). Classification (GTDB taxonomy): domain Bacteria; phylum Bacteroidota; class Bacteroidia; order Bacteroidales; family Bacteroidaceae; genus Prevotella. The sequence continues at coordinate 1,631 of CAZPNJ010000334.1, read as the reverse complement.
CTTTGCACCCTGACCTGGACGCAGTTCAATATTGTGAACTACTGTACCAACAGGAATGTTAGCCAAAGGAAGAGCGTTACCGATTTCAGGTGCAGCCTCTGCGCCAGACATCAGTGTTGTGCCAACCTTAAGTCCGTTAGGAGCAATAATGTAACGTTTTTCACCATCTGCATAGTACAACAGAGCGATTCTAGCCGAACGGTTAGGATCATACTCTATAGACTTAACTACAGCTGGAACACCATCTTTCTCTCGTTTAAAGTCTATCAAACGATACTTTCTCTTGTGACCACCGCCAATGTAGCGAACAGTCTCTTTACCGGTGTTGTTTCGACCACCGGTTGAGCGTTTTCCGTAAACGAGAGACTTCTCTGGCACGGATGCAGTAATTTCCTCGAACGTGCCAATAACTTTGTGTCTTTGTCCTGGTGTAACAGGATTTAATTTACGTACTGCCATTTTTATTTAATATTGCTATAAAAATCAATTGTCTCGCCTGTCTTGAGAGTAACATAAGCCTTCTTAAATGCAGGCTTCTGGCCTCTCACCAAGCCAGCCTTTGTGTAGCGACTCTGGCGCTTACCAGCGTAAAGAGCCGTGTTTACGTTGAGTACAGTTACATTGTAAGTTTCCTCAACTTCTTTCTTAATCTGAAGCTTGTTTGCCTCTGGACGAACGATGAAACCAAACTTAGGCTGAGCCTGAATGGTTTTCTGTTCACCCTTAACCTTAACTACTTTATCAGTAGAAGACTTATCTGTAATCTTGGTCATCTTCTCAGTGACCAAAGGCTTTATGATGAATGTCATATTCTGCTATCTCCTTTATTTTGTTAAGATTCCGTCGATTGTCTTCAGCGAGTTCTCGGTGATAACAAGCACATCAGCATCCAAAACCTTGTAGGTATTGAGCGTGTTTGCGAGTACGACGTTCGACTGCTTCAAATTACGAGCCGACAAATATACGTTTTTATCTGCTCCTGGCAAAACGAAGAGAGCCTTCTTGCCTTCAACTTTAAGATTTTTAAGAATATTTGTAAAATCTTTTGTTTTAGGAGCCTCTAAAGTGAAATCTTCAACAACAATGATACCATCTTCCTTAGCCTTGTAAGAGAGTGCGCTCTTGCGTGCAAGAACCTTAGTCTTCTTATTCAGCTTGAAGCTGTAGTTGCGTGGCTTAGGACCGAAGATACGACCTCCACCAACGAGAACTGGAGACTTGATATCACCACGACGTGCGCCGCCGCCACCTTTCTGACGACCGAGCTTACGTGTAGAACCGTTGATTTCACTTCTTTCTTTCGACTTTGCAGTGCCCTGACGGTTGTCAGCGAGATACTGCTTTACATCGAGATAAATAACATGATCGTTAGGCTCAATTCCATAGATGGAATCATTCAGGACAGCCTTGCGGCCTGTATCCTGACCATTTATATTTAATACACTAACTTCCATTACTTCTCAATTAATAGGGTTGAACCTTTAAATCCAGCAACTGAACCTTTAACAAGGAGCAAGTTGTGCTCTGGAATTACTTTAATAACCTGAAGGTTCTGAGTTGTTACTCTGTCGCCTCCCATCTGGCCACCCATGCGCATACCCTTGAATACCTTTGCAGGATAAGAACATGCA
>CAZPNJ010000333.1:0-1889 GCA_964587765.1 uncultured Prevotella sp. | reverse complement strand
GCAACTTCCGCAAACGTATCAAGCAGATAAGCTATATAGAACGTACAACGTTTATTGACAAACGAACCTCAAAGCGTGGAGCGTCGTTATATCGCTTTAACCGTAAGGCATATCTTGAAAATCCCTTTTTCAAGCTCTCGTGATTAAGAAAAGAAAACGTAATCAACATTATTAAATATAAGAGATATGTTAGAAGAACTAAAAGAAAAAGTGTTTCGTGCCAATCTTGATTTGGTAAAGCACAACCTCGTAATATTCACATGGGGCAATGTCTCTGGCATAGACCGTGAGAAAGGCCTCGTTGTCATTAAGCCATCGGGCGTCTCTTACGACACGATGAAAGCATCGGATATGGTAGTGGTTGACTTGGCTACGGGCAAGACCGTTGAGGGCGACCTTAATCCATCGTCAGATACTCCTACACACCTTGTACTGTATCGTGCGTTCCTTAACATCGGTGGTATTGTTCACACTCACTCAACATACGCAACTGCATGGGCGCAGGCAGGCAAAGACGTGCCAAACATAGGCACTACACATGCCGATTACTTCCACGATGCCATTCCTTGCACACGCGATATGAATGAGCAAGAGGTTAAGGGCGAGTACGAGTTGGAGACGGGCAACGTAATAGTTGAGCGCTTCAAGGGCATGAACCCCGACGACACTCCAGGCGTGTTGGTTAAGAACCACGGTCCATTCTCATGGGGAAAAGACGCTGACAACGCAGTATATAACGCGGTTGTCATGGAACAGGTGTCTAAAATGGCGTTTGTGTCTTACAGCGTTAATCCTAACACAACGATGAATCCTTTGCTCATAGAAAAGCATTACAGTCGCAAGCACGGTCCTAACGCATACTATGGACAAAAAGGACAGAAGCATTAAAGTTATAACGTCATATATTAAATGTTGAGCATAGCGTATGGATGCTAAGTGGAAAAAACGAGACCTGAAGCTCGTAGCTGAGACAAAGACGAATAGTCAGGATATGGCAAAGCAAGAGGATTGGACTGTGCATGTGGCAGACCTCATTGAAGGTGACATGATAAGTTGGTGCATGTATGGCGGTTACCATCGCGAGCCTTATGCTAATAAAGATGCCTATAAGTTCACGTTTCTTTCCGCAGACGAGAACATTCGCATCAAGGCAACTCGTATTGCCGACGAGGAAATAACCTTGGACATGAAAGGCGAGTGGGCGTCTGACTGGTATAAAGGCAAGAACGGCTGCTACCACCGCGTTAGCATTCGAGTGATAGAAAGTCTCTATCCCGTCAGTGAACTGCCTGAAGAGGTTCGCACTTTTGAACAGACAGACCGAGACGCTTGGGAATATGCCGTGCGCAACAATTTGATACCTCATAATTAAACAGCATTAACTCATAAATAACTAAATGACCCATACCCCTATATGGTCTTCCCCCTCGCGGGGATAAGAGAGGGGCCGATAACAATGAAAGCATTTGAAAATCTTGAGATTTGGTGGGTGACAGGCGCACAGCTCCTTTACGGAGGCGACGCAGTCGTTAAAGTAGATGGTCACTCAAAGGAAATGGTTGAAGGACTTAATGCCAGCGGCATTATCCCAATCAAGGTAGTATATAAGGGCACCGCAAACAGCTCTGACGAAGTTGAGGCTGTTATGACTGCCGCAAGCGCAGAGAAGAAATGCGTGGGTGTTATCACATGGATGCACACATTCTCTCCCGCAAAGATGTGGATCAAGGGTCTTCAGGCATTGAAGAAGCCTTTGCTTCACTTCCACACACAGTACAATGCTGAAATTCCATGGAACGACATCGATATGGACTTCATGAACCTGAACCAGAGTGCTCACGGCGACATCGAGTTCGGACACATCTGCACCCGCATGCGCGTTCCCCGCA
>CAZPNJ010000332.1:0-1904 GCA_964587765.1 uncultured Prevotella sp. | reverse complement strand
GGTGCACTAGTCAAGAAAAAGTGGACACAAGCGGAACGCCTTTTAGCCACACCCCTTATTTGTTCTGCACAATGGCCGGAAGCCTTGGCCTCCAGTACCTCTCCTTGTATTGGACGGGGGTAAGGTAGCCGAGGGCATAGGACGGCCTTGCCTTGTTGAAGAAATCGATATATTCCCTGACCGCCTTCGGGACGTCGCCGGATCTGCCTATGTTGAAATCCGAGAACATCTCCTCCTTGGCCCATCCGTTTATCGCCTCCATGGCCCCGTTGTCGGTGGGCGTGCCTGCACGAGACATCGATCTCGTGATAGAATATGCGGGCAGGATTTCGTTGAAGTCCTTGGAGGAATACACGGCGCCTTGATCTGAGTGCAGAATCATGCCGAGGCCCGCATATCCCTCCTTTTTCTTCTCTATGAGCGAGTTGAGCCCGTCGATGTAGGTGCTCCTGTCGCCCTTTTTCGACGATATGGCGTGCGCCACTATCTCGTTGTTGAACAGGTCCATGTAGAGGGTCAGCTCCCAATACTTCCCCGCGGCCCAGAACGCGGTCATGTCGCTGACGACGACCTGCATGGGCGCGTCGATCTCCATGTCGGCGAGAAGCAGGTTGGGATATACCTTCGCCCTGTTCGTCGCCTTGTAGCCGCGGAGCCTCTTCGACTCGCTCTTTATGCCGCAGCTCTTGCAGCAGCGATGGGCGTAGGAATCGGAGAAAACCTCGCCGGTGTCGAGCCTAATCTTGGCGTTAAGCCACCTATACCCGTGCGTCGGGTAGAGCTCGTGGTACTTCGCGAACGTCGACTTCGCCAGCTCCCTTCTGCGCTTCGACTCGCAGGGGTTCTTGGCATTGCTGCGCCACTTGTAGAAGCTGCTCCTGTTGACGCCCATCACCCTGCATACGCGCTGGACGGCGAAATCCCCCGACAGTATGTAGACTATTTGGAACTCGAGTTCCCTAGCGATATGAATTCCTTCTCCGCACCACCCCCTTTCACCGTGTACCCTTTTTTTGCCCTTTCAGCCTCCGCCCTGGCCTTTATGACCTCGTCTATCAATTGCTCCCTGTCCATCGACGACAGCTCTTCCATGTTCGGGTTTGCGCGCGGCTTGGCGGAAACGTGCGATCCGCCGCGTTTGGGCGGGAGGTTTCCCTGCCTCCTGTATTTTCTTAGGCATGTCCTCGCGACGCCATACGTTGTCCCGTATTTTGCCGCGGCCTCCGGAATCGTGAGCAGCCCGTCGTAGATTTCCCTCCCAATGTCCAGTCTTTCCGATTCCGTGAACGAATGTTGTTCCATCTGTGAATCCTTTCTCGGCGTCGCCGCCGCCCACCCCATGGGGTGGGGTGTGTATGTTAACGATAGCGTGGCTAATATCGTCCTGTCCATGTCCACTTTATTGATAGCACTTCACCGCAGCCCCAGGCGCGGATCCAAAGCGCGTAGGCCGAGTGGAAGGCCCAGTTCTCCCCGTCGAAGTGGAGGACGTCGCGCGGCGAGGCGAGGGCGAAGGTGATCCCGCCGTATAGCAAAGCGGCGAAGAGAAGCATCGATTCGTAATAGATCAGCACCCCCGTTTCGAAACGGCGGCGGGAATAGGCCGCCAACGTGACGTTCCTCCGGAACGCCCTGGCGCCTTCCGAAAGGAAAAGCGGCCAAGCCAAAGCGATGGCGAAGAGCCCCAGGAAGGACGGCATGGAGAAGAGACGGGCCGTGGTCTTGCTAATCGTAATATCAATTTCACCGTGTCTCCCCTCGCCACCAAAAATGTAGTATTGATACGGATAAAGCTTGCGGCTGCTAATGGCATCATAGTATCGAGAAATCCATAGAGCTTGTATATTTCCTTCGCTTTCGTAGGATTCTTTCCAAGATTTTGCGCTAGTTTCACAGCTGTCGAA
>CAZPNJ010000331.1:0-1925 GCA_964587765.1 uncultured Prevotella sp. | reverse complement strand
CACCTTATTATATATATGGAAGTAAGAGTTGACAGATGGTTATGGGCAGCAAGAGTATATAAGACACGCAGTCTTGCTGCTGATGCATGCAAGAATTCACGTGTTAGTGTGAGAGGCACTACCGTTAAGCCAAGTTATGTGGTGAAAGTTGGCGACGTAATAAATGTGAAGAAACCACCTGTCACTTACTCTTATAAGGTGTTGAAACTTATAGAGCAGCGTGTCGGAGCGAAACTTTTGCCCGATATATACGAAAACGTTACCGACCCGAAAGAATACGAACTGCTGGAGATGAACAGAATTAATGGTTTCGTTGACAGAGCGAGAGGCACAGGGCGTCCGACAAAGAAGGAACGAAGACAATTAGATGCCTTCTTCAGTGATTAACGACAACAATGGTAAAAATTATGTTTATTTTAGGCAAATGCCAAACTAAACAGGAATAGATGCTAAAACTAAAAACAATCAATCTGAGAATAAAGAATCCGTGTGTTCGTATCACACTCTCCTTTATTTGTGGCATTTTACTTGCCGAATACGTTTGTTGTCTACCCTATTCCATCGCCCTTATTGCCATTATCTTTAGCATAGGCTTATTCTTCATTGCGAAGAAAAGCATTAGCGTACAAACCATCTGCACATACATTTGTTTTTTGCTGTTGGGAAATATTGCCTACAGCAGCAAAAGACAAACGTTGAGCGTAAACATTCCTACACAGAAGCAAGTGTATAGAATTGTAGTTGCGTCAAACCCAATACCGAAAAACAAAGTAGTACAATTCGATGCGATAATAACAGAAGGAAAAATAAGAGGAAAACAATTTAAAGTCAGCGTATTGAAACATGATGGCAATGCCATGCGAAAAATACAGATTGGCAGAGGCATAGAAATGTATTCACGAATTACACCAACCTGCAACATTAAGCCTTACAAAACATTTGACTATGGCAGTTGGCTGTTGCGCCATGGATATATCGGACAAACGCTGATAAGCACAAACAACATAAGAATACGAACTCTGAGCCTTAGCGGAATATCTAAATGGCAGCGCTTTAAGTTGGCATTAAACATAAAGCGAAACAAAATACTTGAAACACTTAACAAAACAGGCATTGACGGACAGGAATATGCCATAATCGCTGCAATGACTTTAGGCGATAAAGCCACCCTGTCGAAACAAACCAAAGACATTTATTCTGAGGCTGGCGCAGCACACTTGTTGGCTGTGTCGGGTCTGCATTTAGGAATAATCTACTTTATGTTGACGATGCTGCTTGACAGAAGACGCAGAAGCCCAATAGCACAGACAGTAATACTGATTACCATCTGGGGGTATGCTGCACTGACAGGATTGTCAGCAAGTGTAGTAAGAGCAGCACTGATGGTAACCGTTTATTCGGCTGCGATGATGATGAACAGAGAACGACTTTCGCTAAACACACTTGCCTTTGCAGCATTGATGATATTGCTGTTTAACCCAATGTCACTATGGGACGTTGGGTTTCAACTATCGTTCATGGCTATGCTGGGCATTACGCTGTTCTATAAACCAATATACGAACTTGTGCCATACGATTGGCTTCATGAGAAAAAGTTTATAGATAAAGTTTGGAGCATAACAGCCATTTCGCTATCAGCGCAACTGCTAACCACACAATTAGTAGCATATTACTTCAATCGGATAGCATGTTATTCGCTATTGACAAACATTGTAATTGTGCCAATAGCTACACTGATGATTTATCTTGCGATAGTGGTTCTGATATTTCCGCAAAGCGTAAACACTATGTTTGGCTGGCTATTGCGAGAAATGGCAGAGTGGGTAAATGAATCGCTGAAAGGCATAGCCACACTGCCAGGCGCTACTATCGAAGGAATAAATATGAACCAACTGCAACTTGTTATTGCATACGCGATAACCTGT
>CAZPNJ010000330.1:0-1932 GCA_964587765.1 uncultured Prevotella sp. | reverse complement strand
TACTCAGCGCCATTGTCACAATATTCGTAATTGGTTGGGTTGTAGTTCTTAGTCATGTCGCCAACGTTATAAACACTACCGTCAGCCATGTGTATAATCATGTTGTCAGAGCCACGAAGCAGCACTTCTGCCTTGCCGTCCTGATCCCAGTCGTAAGCGACTACGTCGTACTGCTCGTCAGGAGCACCCGGCAAGTTTGGTCCCATGTCAATCCACCAAAGGCGATTGCCCTTGATGTCGTAACAGCAGTTTTCATTTACAGACAAGCATTTGCGCTTTACGATAAACTCGCGTATGCCATCGCCGTCAACGTCGGCAAGCGAAACGTCGTTCAACTGATAAGAACCTGTAACGTCGTTGCCTCTACGGTCAACGACAGGTGAGGCTGGCACGTCAATGTAAGCCTGAGTGTTGCCGGTGAACGAGTATGTTTCGCTGTTCCAATGTGTAGCTACAGCTGACTTCTCGCCTTCTACGCCTCTAACAACAGGTGCAACCTGATACTTTGTCGAGATGTTGCCTGAGGCGTGAACGAAATTCTGTACCGAGAGGTTCTGCGCCAACAGCACGCCGTCGGCATACAGATTGTACTTGGTGTCGTAATACTCTTCGCCAAAACGACGCCAACTGATAAAGTTACCTACGCCATTGATAGCGGTAGTGGCAACAATGCCTCGGTCAAGTTTGTCCATAGGACGCTGCGCCCATGCACTGGTAACCGAGAGACAGGCTAATGCCACCATCAGTGTCTTGATTTTCTTCATATTCTTCGTTGTTTTCTAATTATTATCTCTTGAGTTTGAGTAATAGGTTTCTGCTGCAAATATAATAATAATATGTGTATAATATATACTTATATTTTGATATTAACCTTTTATTTTTGGAAAGAGCCGCATTTTATGCCTTAACTTTCAGCATAAAAACACATGATAATAATCAGAAAATAGCGCCATTGCCCTTACGGTCGTTAGCAATGGAAGTAAAGGTATTAAAGAAGTGCGCTATTGGTTTCATAAAACGCGTTATGGGCTGTGGCGTAAGGTTATGGTGGAAGTCAGCACGGTTTTCAGACCATGCAATAAACAACCGGCGTTTTGTTCTTGACAGCGCCACGTAGAAGCAGCGAGCGCTCTCGTCGGTCTTACGTTTGTCTTGCTGTGCGAAATATCCTGGGAAATGGCTGTCGGTGGCATCAAACACGATGACGCTATCAAACTCCAGTCCCTTTGCCTTGTGTATGGTGCTTACGAATATGCGCTCACGTATTATGTCGCAACCGCAAAGGTCGGCTTCTTTCAGCGTGTTTATCTCCATGCCGTGCGCTTGAAGCTGAGCCATGAGCGTGGGTTCGCTCGCAGTGTCGCATATCTCCTTATCTATAAACTGGGTTATATACGCAAAGCACGGTATCGCCTGACCGATAAACTTCTCTTTCAGGCAATATTCATAAAACGTGGTCAGCTCCTGACTTATGCTGTCGGCGTTCGCCTCATAGAGTTTACTTTTCGCCTCGTTGTATGATTGCAGATAGTTGCGACGCATATTCTCGCCTATGCGCACCATGCGTGGGATCTGCATACTACGCCGCTGTTCAGGCAAAAACTCCAAGCCCTTGTCGTGGCAATATACGACAAGCGAACGGGTAGCGTCAACGTCAGCGTCAGCCAAGTGAGCGTTTTCGCCGACAAGGTTCAGCACTTCAAGCAGCGACTTCAGTTTATACTGTCGTAGTTCGGGGCGAACGAGTTTTATAAGTCTTAGCGAGTCGAAATAGTTTCTGCCGCCGGGAATGTTAACACCCGGACAGTAACGGCGCAGATTGTAGTCCAGAATATTGTAATCGTAATCGGCATTATGTCCCAATAGCGGGTCATCGCCAACATATTCCATAAACGCCCTCAATCCTTCGGCGTTAGGTCCTATCGTTGCGGT
>CAZPNJ010000329.1:0-1959 GCA_964587765.1 uncultured Prevotella sp. | reverse complement strand
ATGGTGCGCTTTTCGTCGGCTGTCATCACCTTGGTCTTCTTCTCCAGACCGCCAATGATACGGTCAACGGCAGCAAGAAAGTCCTTCTCGCCAACCTCTTTATTATCGTGACGGGCTGCTATCAGCGCCGCCTCGTTGCACACGTTGGCAATATCAGCACCTGAGAAGCCCGGAGTCTGGCGAGCCAAGAAGTCAATATCTACCTTCTTATCCACCTTGATAGGCTTCAAGTGTACTTGGACTATCTGTCGGCGTTCCTGCAAGTCAGGCAGGTCAACGTTTATCTGACGGTCAAAACGGCCTGCGCGAAGCAAAGCCTTGTCAAGCATGTCGGCACGGTTAGTTGCGGCGAGTATTATCACACCACTGTTAGTGCCGAAGCCGTCCATCTCGGTAAGCAGGGCGTTAAGGGTGTTCTCACGCTCATCGTTTCCTCCCATAGCGGGATTGTGCGAGCGGGCCCTACCCACAGCGTCAATCTCGTCAATGAAGATGATACATGGCGCTTTCTCTTTAGCCTGACGGAATAGGTCGCGCACACGACTTGCACCCACACCGACGAACATCTCCACGAAGTCTGAACCACTCATCGAGAAGAATGGCACACCGGCCTCGCCGGCTACGGCCTTGGCCAGCAGCGTCTTACCCGTTCCCGGAGGACCTACCAGCAGAGCGCCCTTTGGTATTTTACCGCCAAGGTCGGTATATTTCTTCGGGTTCTTCAGAAACTCTACAATCTCTTGCACCTCCTGCTTGGCGCCCACCTGTCCGGCTACGTCCTTAAAGGTTACGCCCAGTTCGTTGCCCTTCTCATACATACGGGCTTTGCTCTTGCCTACGCTGAAGATTCCGCCGGCGCCGCCCATCGACGACATTCCGCCTCCTATGCCTCTGAACATGAAGTACATCAGCACGAAGAAGAATATCAACGGGCCGAGGCTGATTATATAGTCAAGCAGTCCGTCATTGCTCTTTGTCTCATAGCTGAAACTGCTAATCTTTCCCTCCGCTTGTTTCTGCGTGAGGTATTTCTCCAGTTCATCAATCGAGCCGAAACCTACGCTGACGTACGGGTTTGCGCCTGTCTGCTTGGCAGTCTGGTTAAACACGTCGCGTATGTTGCGTGCATTGACATACATCTTCAACATACCCGTGTTGCGGTTTACCGTAACCTTGTAGGCATAGCCTTGCTCTATGTATTGCTTAAACTGGGTATAGTCGCGCTCGTTGCTGCCCATGCCCGAAAGCAGCGACTTGCCACCTCCCGTAAAGAACAGCATACAAAGCGTTATTATGGCAAGGCCATAAATCCAGTTCATATTAAATTTCGGCATCTTTGGCGGCTGACCACCGCCCATATTCTTATTCTCCATAGTCTGTCGGGTTATAATAGTCTATTCTTCGTCGGAAATATCCGTCAGTTTGGCATCCTCCCAAAGGTTTTCCAAGTCATAGAAGTCACGCACCTCTGGCATAAACACATGAACCAGCACGTCACAGTAGTCCATAGCCACCCACTGATCTTCGCCCAGACCAATCACGTTAATTGGCTTTTCCTTTAGCTCCGTGCGCACCGTGTCGCCTATCGACTCTGCGATTGCCTCTACTTGTGTTGGTGAATTACCTTGGCATATAACAAAATAATCGGCAATAGCGCCGTCTATCTCCCTGAGGTCAACAATCGTTATCTTTTGACCCTTCTTCTCTTGTATGCCTTTTCTTATTGTCTCTACTAATTTATATGATTGCTCCATTATAATATTATAAATGTGCTCACAAAGGTAGTATAAATGCAGACAAAAAGCCCCTTATTTGCATTTTTTTAGAAAATAATTCCGTTTTTCCCTTGCACGTTCCGAAAATATACGTACCTTTGCACCGCAGTTAAGGGAATCGCCTGACGCAAAAGACATTGGGATATGGTGTAATGGTAACACTACAGATTCTGGTCCTGTCATT
>CAZPNJ010000328.1:0-2011 GCA_964587765.1 uncultured Prevotella sp. | reverse complement strand
TCTGTTTCTTTATTTCCTCTCTGCTCGTATCATCCGCAGCCGCCCGCCAAGCCTTTTGCAACTCCTGCACCTTCTTTGTCTGCGCATCTATACTGCCTTCAAGGGGAATGTATTCAGGAGTGGTCTTACCGCCACCTTTCTTTGTTTTTTTATTGTCATCATCTGATGGAATTAAAGGATTTTTTGCGGGACTTGAAATGGTTTTATAAAGATCTTCGTATTGTTTCTTAATTTCTTTTAAAGCCTGAACCCGTTCGCGGTATATCTGGATGCTACCCATTCCACCTTTCTCTGCTTGCTGAAGTTTTGCCTCCGCAGCATTGATGGAACGATTGATAGCTGCCAACTGTCTGCTGTAAAGAGCTGACGGGTCTTTTGAATTGAGAAGGTTGTCTCCAAACCTTTTCATCATACCACCGCCGTTCATATTGCCGATGATCTTACTTATTCTTCCGGCTTCGTGAAGATAGTTTATTAAATTACCAACATAATTTAACGCATTTACAGCCCCAACTTTGATAGAGTTCCAAAGACTATCGCTGCTCTCTGTGATTGGTCCGAATGTATTACCCAGTTCCATCATTGCGTTTTCAAGTCTGGTCTGTGCCTGGGCTGCACGGTCGGAAGCGGTCTCCACATAGTCGCCAGCCTTCTTCATGCGCTCCTCAATAATCTGCGCTACGGCGGTGGTCATGTCGCCAGTCTCTTTCATTCTGTTCTTGATGTCGGTGGCAGATAGTCCGAGGTTGTCGAGGATGGGGAGCGACTTACGGCCAAGACCGGTCACTATACTGTCAACGAGGTACCCGACATCCTGACCCGTGTCCTTGGCCTGTTGCTGAGCGAAAGCGAGGAAGGTGCCCATCTGATCCAGCGACAGATTAAAGTTATCAAACTTCACTGCCTGCTTCATCAGTTCGAGGTCGTTCACGGTGTTGTGAGTGGCTTCGCGCAAGTTGTCGAGCAATCCTGGCTGGTTCAGCCGCTCAAAGGCTTTTGATACGCCCTCAGCCTCACGAGCCATAGCAATACCTTTGCTTGTGGCTTCCGCAAATCCACTTGCCACCGTACCAATGACGGCTGCAAATGAGGCGTACTGCGCTGCAGCTGCCACTAACGATTTCGTCGATTGGTTGATGATACCGCCCATCGTTAGGTTGTCTTGCTTAAACTGGTTAAGCGTCCTACTTGCCTTTGCGATGCCTGCGTTATAATTGTCGGTGTTCGCTTTGATGCGAACAAGCATATCACTATTAGCCATTTGCTACTCGTTTTATGTATTCATTAATATTTGCTGCCAAATCCTTAGCCGCCTGCTGCATGTGCCATGGGGCGATGTGCCCGAACATATCGGTACGTCTGATGCTGCCGCGCTTTCCGAAACGAGATTCACGCTCAACGGTGCCCGAAGATATGAATCTGAGGATGAAGCCACGATCGGAACCGTAATACTGATCAAGTCTGTTGCGACTCTCATACCTCGTTCTACGGTTGCCGCCTCGCTGTCCTGTTTGTAATTTATGTTGCCTAATCAAGTCGTATTTTGCACCCGCATTACGCTTCTTCAAGATACTCACGTTTCCGCCGAATAGTTGCTTGTAGACGACGTGCTTCACGGCTCTTGCAGCCTTGCGTGGATCTTCCTTGATATAGTTCTTTATGTCTTGACTGATGTGCTTTCGCGCCTCCTGGAGCAACTTCTTGATGAGCGTCCTGATATGTCGGTCGAAGTTGGGCTCATACGTCAGCATGTGTTCGAACTTCTCCTGATTTTCGATGAAACCAGAAAGCTCAACACTCTCCGACGATTCGCTACCGCCAGCACTGCGTGATGATGACCTGCCTTTCCAATAATCTGGATTATTTGAATATACTCCCATACAATAAACCCCAGATATGCGGTCGGGGGTTTACCTACACAAAAAGACCGGCTCGCGCAGTCGCTGCGGGAGCCGATCATGGTGTTAGTAAACTATCTTGTTTCAACAAAAAAGTTCTATTCCAGCGATGG
>CAZPNJ010000327.1:0-2019 GCA_964587765.1 uncultured Prevotella sp. | reverse complement strand
GAAATTAAAGGGCAACGGGGACTTCCGAAGTGATGAATGTATCGAGTATTTGAAACAAAGTGATGTGGTCGTAACTAATCCTCCGTTCAGTTTGTTTAGGGAGTATGTGGCTACGCTGATGGAATATGGCAAACAGTTTCTTATTGTAGGAAGTCAAAACGCTATAACATATAAAGAGTTCTTCCCGTTGCTTAAAGACAATAAGGTTTGGTTAGGAAATAACCCCGTAAAGAAGTTTCTTCAACCAAATGGAAACTATAAGCAGTTCGGCAATATCCTTTGGTACACCAACCTTGATATTAGTAAAAGACACGAAGAAATAGTCCTGTATAAGAACTATTCTCCCGAAGAATATCCTACTTATGATAACTATGATGCTATCAATGTCGATAAGGTAACAGATATTCCAAAAGACTATGACGGTGTTATGGGAGTACCTATTACCTTTATGGATAAGTACAACCCCGAACAGTTAGAAATACTTGATGGTATTGGAAGATACAGCATTATGGACAATGAGCGAACAAAAGCGGAAGGTAATTATTTATCTATGATTAACGGAAAGGCAAAGTTTTTTCGTATTCTTATCCGCAGAAAACAGTAAAGGAGAAACACAATGATTACACGCTTTGTATATCCAAGAGTGGATATGTTTTACAAGAACAGAGGTATGAAAGAGGCGGTACAACTTGCTATCACAAGTACCTCTGATGACGGAAAGAGTTGGTTTGGTATCAGAGAAGCAATAGCCAATTATTGCGAGGAATATGGTTGTGATGTAGCCAAAGTCCGTTGGATGATACAGGTCAAACCTGATGATGACGATTATGCAGAGATTATCGCCAAAGATTTAGACGACTGGGAGCGTAAGTTTAACGACCTCAAAGTTGAGTATAAGGAAATACCCGAAGAAAAGTGGTAAGGAGCGAATTATGGGCAGAAAGTCTAACAGACAAAAGGCAAAAGAAGAATATGAGCAATACGAAAAGGAATATTTAGAAAGCCATAGCAAAGATGTCGTTGATAATGAGTATGCAATATGGGCAAGTTTACATTGTGGGGCAGATTTGGATATAACAGATACTTCAAACTACTTTATAGCAAGTAAATTAGCCTGTGCATTGTACTCATATAACGAGGGTACATCTTTCTATAAAACATATATGTCCGAACTATATCAGGTATTGCCAAAGGAAAAGGTGGATGCCTATGTCTTTGGTCGTTTTGAGAATGAGAATGACCGAGTGGCTATAAATTGGAAGTATGACGAGTTAGAGTTCGTAGCCAAATATCGCCTGTAATCCGTATAAAACAAGGCTTTAAGCAAAAAACACCCCCTACTCTGATTTATTCAGAATAGGGGGTTTTGCGTGTCAAGTGCTTAACTTAATGACATTGCGATACTACTGATGTGGTTCTTGGTAAGACCTGCTTCCTTTGCAATATCTTGTTGCGTTACTCTGGCTCTTTCACGGTAGAGTTGTAATCTCTGACCTAAAGCCTCATCTTCCTTATTGATTGTAACCGTCATCTATCCGTCATTTCCTTTCATCATTCTATCTGTACTAAAATGCCTGTAACGGTTTAATTCAATAAGTATTACAAAATGTGATTTTATAGAATTACCGAAAAACTAAAGGTAATTCTAAACCAATGTTGAATATTCAACAATTATCTACATAAGTAATGGTTTTTAATAACAGACCGCAGAAACGAGCGTGTAGAAAAGTGTTGACGATTGGTGTCAAATGGATTACAATGAATATGGATTATTTTAGTTTTAAGAAAGGATAGTATCTATGGCAATTCAAAAGAAACATTATGATATTGAACGACAAGGACAATGTGATTTCTTTGACAATTATCGTATTGATTATCAGGGTGATAATTCTATTTTGGTTGATAATACTGATGGTGTTTATCACGTAAACATTCTTGAGTTCAAATGTAACATTTCTAATACAGGTAAGGTCTTATTTCAGGCTATTAAATACCTTTCTAAAATGCGTGTTAAGGGCG
>CAZPNJ010000326.1:1333-2051 GCA_964587765.1 uncultured Prevotella sp. | reverse complement strand
ATCTAACGGGGCTACATCTGGAACAGTATCGTCACGCCACGTTTAACCCCACTGACTATTACAAGGAGGCGTTGCGTCGCGACCCTATGGACTATCGCAACAACAATGCTATGGGTCTATGGCTCATGCGCAACGGACAGGCCGCAAAGGCAGAGCCATATCTGCGCAAGGCCGTAAAAGTGTTGCAGAAATATAATCCTAACCCATACGACGGCGAGCCAATATACAATTTAGCTCTAAGCCTGAAGCTTCAAGGCAACTACTCTGCCGCTTACGAGTGGTTTAACAAAGCCACATGGAACGCAGGCTGGGCAGATGCGGCGTTCTTTAAAGCCGCCGAGATTTCAACCATGCAACATCGTTATTTCGATGCGCTCGAAGAGGTGGAGAAATGTCTTATACACAACGCTCACAACCATCGTGCGAGAGCACTTAAAGCGGCATTGATTAGAATAATGAACCTTAAGGAGGAAGCCCTCGCATGGATAGACGAGTCGCTGAAAATAGACCTCTTTAACTACGGCTGCATTTACGAGCGTCAGAAAATGTTAGGCAGCGAGCAAGCGACTGCGCAATGGCAGCCACTGACATCGCTGATGAGAGGGTGCGACGCCAATTACGAGGAGTTGATACTCGACTACTGCGACGCTGGTTTGTGGCAAGATGCCGTCAACATAGCGGAGATAGCCCAAAGCGAGGGCATAAATTCGCCAATGGT
>CAZPNJ010000326.1:0-1302 GCA_964587765.1 uncultured Prevotella sp. | reverse complement strand
AGACGCCACACCAGCCTTAGAACAGGCAAAGGAAGCTCCGTCGTATTGCTGTTTCCCTAACAGGCTGGAGGCAATAATAGCATTGCGCTTTGCCATGAATGCCAACACCGGCGACGGGTATGCACCTTATTATTTAGGTAACTTATACTACGACAAGCGTCAATACGATGACGCTATCAGTTGCTGGAACACAGCCAAAGAGCGTATGCCTGAGTTCCCTACCGTATGGCGCAACCTCGCCTTAGCCATGTTCAACAAGATGGGCGACAAACAAACGGCAGTGCAGTATATGGAAAGGGCGTTCAGTTTAGACCAGACTGACGAAAGAATATTCATGGAGTTAGACCAGCTCTATAAGCGACTGCAATATTCACATAAAGAAAGGTTGCAAAAGTTTGAAGATAACATCAGCATAGTTTCTTTGCGCGACGACCTGGTGCTTGAATACGCCACGCTTCTGAATCAGACAGGACAGTACGAAAAGGCTATTGAAGTAATAGACAACCATCAGTTCCATGTATGGGAAGGTGGCGAAGGCAAGGTTTCAGGACAATATCAGTTGGCAAGAGTAGAACTGGCAAAGAAACTTATGGCGCAAGACAACTACGACCGTGCCATAGAGTTGCTAACACAGTGTCTGACATTCCCCCACAACCTTGGCGAGGGCAAACTGTTTGGAGCTCAGGATAACGACTTCTATTATCTTCTTGGCGTGGCATATCAGCAAAAGGGTGACAGCGACAAAGCTAAAGAATGTTGGCAGAAAGGCACCGAAGGGCCAACCGAGCCTGCTCCAGCACTCTACTACAACGACGCAAAGCCCGACAAGATATACTATGCCGCCAAGTGCTACATTAAACTTGGCCAGACCGACAAGGCAAGAGGACTGTTCTATAAACTTATCAACTTCGGCAAGAACCACATATTTGATGAGGTGCGCATGGACTACTTTGCCGTGTCATTGCCTGACCTGTTGGTTTGGGACGACTCTTTGCAGACCAAGAACACCATACATTGCAAATATATGTTGGCTCTGGGTTATCTCGGACTGGGCGACACCATACAAGGCAAGCGATTCCTTGAAGAGGCGTCGCAGCTCGACCGCAACCATCTTGGCATTCAGGAACTGACGACATTCATTGGTTACCAGTTATAGGTGGTTAGTTGTTATAATAGTGAAGCCGCATGGGGATTTCCTCATGCGGCTTTTAATTGCACTTTATATATACTTACGCTAAAACTTAAATCGTGAGTTCGCCCGAACCGAAACAGCGGTGCCGCTCCGCATCATAGACCACGCAG
>CAZPNJ010000325.1:0-2055 GCA_964587765.1 uncultured Prevotella sp. | reverse complement strand
AAAGTTGCTCTGGGTTCATTTCACCAAGACCTTTATAGCGCTGTGTGTGCAGGTTCTTGTCGTCTTCGCCTGTGCAATACTTGTCCATGAATGCCTGGCGCTGCTGCTCTGTGTAGCAATACTCTTTTGCCTTATTCTTGTATGTGCAGAGGTAGAGAGGTGGAGTTGCTATATACAAGTGTCCCTCCTGAATGACCTTCGGCATGAAACGGTAGAAGAGTGTCATGATAAGTGTGTCGATGTGTGAACCATCGACGTCGGCATCGGTCATGATTATAATCTTGTCGTAACGCAGTTTGTCGATGTTTGCCTCACGGTCGCCCTCGCCTTCTACGCCAAAACGTACGCCGATACTCTGAATGATGTTCATTACCGACTCTGCTTCAAACACTCTGTGCCACTGTACTTTCTCTACGTTCAGGATTTTACCGCGCAAAGGTAGAATAGCCTGAGTGTAACGGTCACGACCCTGTTTTGCAGAACCACCTGCCGAGTCACCCTCGACAAGGAATATCTCGCACGACTTTGGGTCTTTGTTTGAGCAGTCGGCAAGTTTACCTGGCAGTCCGCCACCACTCATTGGGTTCTTGCGCTGAACGCTTTCACGAGCCTTTCTTGCCGCAATACGTGCCGTAGCCGCAAGGATTACCTTTTCGCAAATCAGCTTTGCCTCGCTTGGGTGCTCCTCAAGATAGTCGGCGAGAGCCTCGCCCACTGCCTGCTGAACGGCACCAGCCACTTCGCTGTTTCCGAGTTTTGTCTTTGTCTGACCCTCAAACTGTGGCTCAGCAACCTTTGTTGAGATAACAGCGGTCAAGCCTTCACGGAAGTCTTCACCAGCCACCTCAATCTTTGCTTTCTCTATCTGCTTGGCTATTGAAGGCTCGTTGTCAGCATAGTTTTTAAGCGTACGGGTAAGGGCGGTGCGGAAACCCTGCAAGTGGGTACCACCCTCTATGGTGTTAATGTTGTTTACGTATGAGTGAATGTTTTCGCTATACTCAGTGTTATACATGATTGCCACCTCAATTGGCACACCCTGCTTCTCGGTCTTCAGATAGATAACATCGTCAAACAGGTGCTGGCGATGGCGGTCAACATAGCGCACAAACTCTTTCAGTCCGTCCTTAGCATGGAATACTTCCTGACGTGTCTTTCCCTCCTCATCGGGGCGCATATCGGTTAGCGTAATGCGTATGCCGGCGTTAAGGTAAGCCAATTCGCGCATACGACTTGCCACTCTGTCCCACTCAAATGTGGTTGTGGTGAAGATGCTTGCGTCTGGCCAGAACTGCTGGCGTGTACCTTGCTTGTCGGTGTCACCAACTATCTTTACGGCATATAATGGTTTACCTTTTTCGTATTCTTGCTGATATATGTGGCCATTGCGATATACTTGGCTCATCATGTGCGATGAAAGTGCGTTCACACAACTTACACCTACACCGTGCAGACCACCGCTGACCTTGTATGAGTTCTTGTCAAACTTACCACCGGCGTGCAGCACTGTCATTACAACTTCAAGCGCACTCTTGTGCAACTTTGCGTGTTCATCTACAGGGATACCACGACCATTGTCTTCAACCGTACAAGAGCCATCTTCGTTGATTGTCACCTCTATGTCGGTGCAATAGCCTGCCATGGCCTCATCAATACAGTTATCTACTGTCTCGTTAATAAGATGGTGCAAGCCCTTTACACTGATGTCGCCAATATACATGGCAGGGCGCTTACGAACGGCTTCAAGTCCTTCGAGGACCTGAATATTTTTCGCTCCGTATTCGTTTTCCATATTGTTGATTTCTTCCATTATTTCTGTTAGTTATGAGTGTGCAAATTTACCAAAAAAGTCTTATAATGAAGAATCTTTCGTCTTAAATTTTATATACTTGAAAGTTCTTCTTCCTGAGCACGAAACTGTTGCTCAGATACTTCTATCTTACTATCTGGTTAGCAGCCAGTTCCTCTGGGTTACCCTGGAACAATATCCTACCCTCAAACAGCAGATAAGCTCTGTCCGTGATTGTTAGCGTCTCCTGCACGTTGTGGTCGGTT
>CAZPNJ010000324.1:0-2056 GCA_964587765.1 uncultured Prevotella sp. | reverse complement strand
GTGGTAGGTGCTGCTCTTGGTACGGCTTTTGCTATGATTATAGGCGCTGCGTTGCAGTTCTATTTTGTGGCTTACAGAAACAAATTCCTCTCGTTCAGCCTCGACACAGAACGTTTTGTATGGGTGTGGAGCTATGTTAAAAATGCAGTTAAGATAGGCACGCCCATAGCTTTTCAATCAATGCTGATGGGTGGTGCTCAGGTGGTCAGCACCATGATTGTTGCGCCATTGGGTGTCAACGCTATAGCAGCAAATTCGTTTGCGGTTACGGCAGAGAGTCTTTGCTATATGCCTGGTTACGGTATAGGCGACGCTGCCACCACTCTTGTAGGTCAGAGCCGAGGTGCCGCACGTTATGACATCTGTCGCAGTTTTGCTCGCATGGCTGTAGCTTTGGGCATGATGGTCATGGCGCTTATGGGTGTGATAATGTATATCTTTGCACCTGAAATGATTGGCATACTCTCGCCGGTAGATGAAATCCGTACCCTCGGTACTGAATGTCTGCGCATAGAGGCGTTTGCCGAACCATTCTTTGCCGCTTCAATAGTATGTTACAGTGCGTTCGTGGGTGCGGGCGATACTTTGAAACCGGCTATCATAAACCTTGGCAGCATGTGGCTTGTAAGACTTACGCTTGCCGCCGCTATCGCGCCTATATATGGGCTTCGCGGCGTGTGGACGGCTATGGCTATAGAGCTAACTTTTCGTGGTTCTATGTTCCTCTTGCGGTTGTTCAAGGGTAACTGGTTGCGCACAAAATACTAACATTTGGTGCTATTATTGCTAAGAAATATGTCAAATAGAAAGAAAAGTATTACCTTTGCCAACAATCAATAACTAAACAGAGAGATTTAATAACATGCAGAAGATTAAAATGGCCACTCCACTTGTAGAGATGGACGGCGACGAAATGACACGAGTTTTGTGGAAGATGATTAAAGACGAACTCATCATTCCATTCGTTGAACTTAATACGGAATATTACGACCTTGGGCTGAAAAAGCGTGACGCTACCGCCGACCAGATTACCATCGACGCAGCCAACGCTACCAAGAAATACGGCGTAGCGGTGAAGTGTGCAACCATCACGCCCAATGCGCAACGCATGACTGAATATAATCTCACGAAGATGTGGAAAAGTCCTAACGGCACCATTCGTTCGATGCTCGACGGTACCGTGTTCCGCACTCCTATAACCATACCTTCAATTAAACCAGTGGTTAAGAACTGGCAAGAGCCGATAACCATAGCTCGCCATGCCTATGGCGACGTGTATAAGAGCGTAGAGTTGAGAGCTGATGAACCTGGCACCGCCAAACTGGTGTTTGAGGGCGAGAGCGGCAAGTGCCAAGAGGTTGTCGTTCACGACTTCAAGGGCGAGGGTGTGATTCAGGGTATGCACAACACCGACAAGAGCATTCGCTCGTTCGCTCACTCGTGCTTTAAGTTTGCTATCGACACCAAGCAAGACCTTTGGTTTGCCACTAAAGATACCATATCGAAGACCTACGATGCACAGTTCCGTGAAATCTTTGCTCAGGTTTATGAACATGAATACAAGGCAGAGTTCGAGAAGTTGGGTATAACTTACTTCTACACGCTGATTGATGATGCCGTGGCTCGCGTCATTCGCAGCAAGGGTGGTTTTATATGGGCATGTAAAAACTATGATGGCGATGTAATGAGCGACATGGTTAGCACTGCATTTGGCTCGCTTGCTATGATGACAAGCGTACTGGTTAGCCCCGACGGAAACTACGAGTATGAGGCTGCTCATGGCACGGTAACACGCCACTATTATAAGTATCTTAATGGCGAGGAAACGTCAACCAATCCTATGGCAACCATCTTTGCATGGAGTGGGGCGCTCAGAAAACGTGGCGAGAAAGACGACAACCAGGAACTCCAGCATTTTGCCGACGCACTTGAACAGGCTTGTTTCAAAACGCTTGACGATGGCATTGCGACGAAAGACCTCGTGCCACTGATGGAAGGTGTGCAGGCAAAGCAGGTGAACAGCCTTGACTTCATACGTGCCATTCGTGAGCGCATA
>CAZPNJ010000323.1:0-2105 GCA_964587765.1 uncultured Prevotella sp. | reverse complement strand
GCCTGCATAATCTGTGACAATGCTTCACCGGCAAGATTCATATATGTCTCTGCCTCATTGGGGGCTGTAACGGCGAACCATTTACCGATGGCACTGTTTACAATGAAGTCGTGCATGCCGTTTACAATGCTTTCCTTAGTGGCGTAATTGTAATTGGACGGCAGCGAAAGTTCGAACGTGAGGTCGGAATCTTCATCTATGAGCTGGTCATCAACAGTTGTGCCGGAACTCGTCATGAATTCAAGTAGCTTCATGCGAAGTTCACCAGAAGCATTCTGAATAGAGCGGAGAAGATGGTTTAAGCTCCAATCGTCTTCGCTTGCGATAAGATGTGCTACCTGTTCATCATTACCTCCATCAGCGTCAGTGTGTCGGCTTTTGCCTACAAGGTCAGTGCCATTCATAATGTCATACTTCAATTCTGAAATATGAAGCGTTGCAGTTAATGTTTTGTTTGCCATGTCTTTATGAATTGTTTAATTAAACATTTGTTCGTGTGGGGCGTGTTCTGCTATATAGCCCACGTCTGATTTCCTGAAGTTCCATTGCAGCTTTCTCCTTATAGTCTGCACGTGCGTCCTTCTTGACTATCTGAGACCAGTTGGCCATGAGGTAATCGATGAAGAAGCTACAGACGTTGCGAGTAATGTTATACTCTTGCGTGGTGTCGAAGTTGGAAGCCATGGACAATGTCACGGAATACCCGGCGAAGCTGTTATCAACAACAGGTGAGAAGTTTTTGACCGTGCCATTAATAACGGCGCAGGCTTCATTCCAATAGCGTTCGAGCAACTCAGCGTCCTTGTCGGATGTAGAAATGCGATCACGATCTCCATCATCGTTGTCTTCCGCACGAGAAGCCATGTATTCCGCGATGGTTGCCACTTCGTTTAGAACATTTTCTTTTGTTATGCTTATTGTAAATTGAATCATACGACAAAAATATTAAGATATGAATATGGTGAGAGTTTATGTATTAATTTTCTTTTGAAGCAGATGACGAAGCCTCCAATAGATAAAGCCGATACCTAATATCCATGCCAATATTCCACTTATAAAGAAGAATTGTTGCCAATCGGATAACTTATACACAATCTTCGTTTTCTCTTTGTTTTTCGCCTTGTAGGTGCTATCACGGCTGATATTCCCATATTGTTTATTTCGATAGACTATCTTTTCTTTCGTCTTGATGATGGTATCTATCTTTGTGGCGTACACTAACTTGGTATTATATAGACGTAATGTGTCTATTCGCCACGCGCCTTGCTTGTAATCGAGTGAAACACTGTCGTGTTGATAGGTTGTTATGCTGTCGTGAATAACGCTTGTTTTTGTGGCATATACGGTGTCTGTGATTAGCTCTTTGTTTGTCTTGCACCCTTGGAATGTAGCACAGACGAAAAGCCAAAACACAATAAAGCACAGCCAACAAAGGTAGGCTATCCATCTATCCCAACGTGGGTCGTTGTAATAATAGTAATACATAGTTATGTCCTTTCTTCATTAGTGCATACAAAAAGCGGCAGCTTCAACTCTTTGTAAAACCACCGCTTATATCTATATATCGTTTTCCTGATGTCGGGAAAATGATGCTATCTTAATCTCTGTATTTAGCAACGATTTTTTCAATGAGTGCTGATTGCGAAATGCCTTCCTTTTTTGCTTGCTCAACAACATAGGAGTACTCTTATTTCCACAACCGACATTAAAGACAAAAGACGTGAGTGCGTCAAACTGATTCTGTGTCTTGGCTATCTGTAGGCTATTGACATATCTACTTGCGAAGTCGGTATCTTTGGCGAGTAGGCTTAATGCCTGCTTTTCCGTGATACGCATACCTACCTTGACATCTTTGCCGGTATGACCATATCCAATGGTCAATACACCTGCCGAACATCTGTATGTTTCAAGTTCGAGATTTTCAAAACTCTTTATGAGGTTTAGACCGTTGGTGCTTAATTTGTACATCATATTTGTTGTTTTAAAAGTGGTTGTTTCCAAAATGGAAAATTACAATTAATGATTATGGTTCTTGTGCGAGAATAGCAAGCTTTTCTTCAAGCGTACGAGCCGTTTCTGTCTTTGCCGTAAGGTCGATAGCAGTA
>CAZPNJ010000322.1:0-2106 GCA_964587765.1 uncultured Prevotella sp. | reverse complement strand
TGTTGCCAAGATTGGTGAACTTTTGTTTTGTTATGTCAAAATACGAGTATGTGGTATCTGTATATTCATCTTTTTGTGCGGTTTCGCCCCAAGCGAAGAACTCTCCATAGTCCTCTGCGGCATTTCCGCCAACATTTACGTTAGCCCAATACACGGACAAGCCCAAATCCACTGAGTCAAGGTTGGCTGGTAGTAGTGAGCCCTGTTTGTCATTGTCATCGTCGTTATTATCAGATTTGCATCCTGTGCAGGCAGCCAGCATAATAGCTACAGCCAATGTCTGTAAAAGCAAAAGTTTTTTCATATCGTTCGGTTTAAGTATGTTATTATTTTGCAAACATAAAACTTTTCTTTGGAAAACGCAACTTTATTGAACGTTTTTTATAAATTTGCCTTTGAAATAAACCTATATAAGATGTTACGAAACCTATTTATGCTCCCAAAATCTGACCGTTACGCTGCGCTTCTGCTATTGCTGGTGGCACTTGTTTTGCTGTTTATATATAATAATGTGGGGAATTTTAATTCCACCGCTGAAGTTGCCACTGACTCTGTTGCGACGTCAGACAATGGTAAAACAGCGCAGGGTAGGGGCTATGAAGAGGATAATTTTATCTTTGATGAGGGTGGCAAACGGGTAGAGCGGTTTACGTTTGACCCTAACACGGCTGACAGTACGGCACTGCTGCGACTTGGATTGTCAAAGTGGAGCGTTCGCTCTATTTACAGGTATCGCAACAAGGGTGGGGTGTTTCGCCATGCCACTGACTTTGCCAATGTTTACGGATTAACGCAGAAGCAATATCGTGAACTGGAACCATATATACGAATAGGTGAAGACTATCACCCAGCCAGAGAAACGGTGGGGAAAGAACGCATCAACTATAAAGATTCTTCCACTTACACTAATAAAATAAGGGCAGGGCAGGCCATCGACTTAAATGTGGCTGACTCGGCAATGTTGTGCAGTGTGCCGGGCATTGGTCCATATTTCTCTCGACAGATATTGTATTATAGAAATAAATTGGGTGGTTTTTACTCTGCCAGTCAACTGTTGGAGATTGAAGATTTCCCTAAAGAGGCTGTTGCATATTTCAAGATAAACGTTAGTGAAATACACAGACTTAGCGTGAATAAACTTACGCAGAAACAGCTGTATCGCCACCCTTACATAAATTATTATCAGGCAAAAGCCATAAGTAATTATAAACGACTGAAGGGAAATCTGACAAGTGTGGGCGATTTGAAACTAATGCCGGAATTTACCGATAAAGACTTGGACAGACTGTCGCATTACCTTAGTTTTGAGTGAGTAGCGTGAGGCTTGTACACTGCCATATTTCTGCCAATAATATGCCACATTATATAAATGACACAATAAAATATGCCAAATATAAAAAGTTTGGCACACCTTTTGCTTATACTCTCAGTGTAGCGCAATAATGCGTTAAGTAATAAACAAGAGTATAAACAAATAAAAAAGATACAAAATGGGAAAGATTATTGGAATCGACTTAGGAACTACAAACTCATGTGTTGCAGTATTTGAAGGCAACGAGCCAGTAGTAATAGCTAACAGTGAAGGCAAGCGCACAACTCCTTCTGTAGTTGGTTTTGTAAAAGATGGTGAGCGTAAGATTGGTGACCCTGCAAAGCGTCAGGCCATTACCAACCCTAAGAACACCGTTTACTCAATCAAGCGCTTCATGGGCGAAACTTACGAGCAGAGCCAGAAAGAAGCAGAGCGTGTACCATTCTCAGTGGTTAACGAGGGCGGATACCCACGCGTAGATATTGAAGGACGCAAATATACTCCACAGGAGATTTCTGCAATGGTTCTTCAGAAGATGAAGAAGACAGCTGAAGACTATCTCGGACAAGAGGTAACTGACGCCGTTATCACCGTTCCTGCATATTTCTCTGACTCTCAGCGTCAGGCTACTAAAGAGGCTGGTCAGATTGCAGGTCTTAACGTTCAGCGTATCGTTAATGAGCCAACAGCCGCTGCTCTTGCATACGGTGTTGACAAGGCTAACAAGGATATGAAGATTGCTGTGTTCGACCTTGGTGGTGGTACATTCGATATCTCTATTCTTGAGTTCGGCG
>CAZPNJ010000321.1:757-2110 GCA_964587765.1 uncultured Prevotella sp. | reverse complement strand
CCTTTCAACTTAATACTTCCATTATAATCCATAAAATCAATAATGGTATATACGATTATATATTTATTGTAAAATCTTTGTTTCGGCGGTCTTGGGCGGTCATTCGGCGGTCTGAAATCGGGAATAACACAAAGGAAAATACTTGTAAATTGTTACTTTCAGTTATCTTTTCACTATATTGTAATCATATACCGTTACTTTTGTAATAAACTGTGGAAATAGGAACAAAAAAGACTTTACCTTGAAATCAGTTCTATCCAAAGGAGCAAGAGTATGACGGTCAAAATCGACAGAGAAGCCGAGAAGTTAGGTCAGCGATTACAGAAGTATCGTGAACTTGCTAATGTAACCCAGAGTGAAATGGGCGATGCTTGTGGCTTATCGAAGAACTATATCAGTTCAATAGAGCGTGGTGTTCATAAGTGTAATGCCAAGACCTTTATTGCCTACGGGGAGAAGTGCAAGGTGTCATTAGATATACTTGCAGGACATTCCGATAGTTCTTCCGTACTTGTCGAATTGACGGATGTATTAGCCACTCTGAACATTAAGCAACAGAAACAGGTATTGGAAATAGCGAAAATATTGGGAAATACCTAAAAATGACCGATAAAAAGGACTGTTCTTAATGGACTAATCGTATATAATCGTATATACTATTGTCAAGAGAGGAACAAAATAAAAGTACCGAAAGACTTTGGCGAGGCAGTCGGTACTTATAAGGAATACATCAGCATTGTGTACTGATATATTGTCTGCATAGTACCATACTTTGCGGTATATATCTATCACTATGCTGGTAGATAGGAGAATACTGTGGGTACGGTCATAAGTCCTATTGAACAGTTGAAGTCGGTTATTGAAGAAACCTGTACTCACATACAGGACTTCACAAAGTCGCCTACTGATTTCATTAGGAACAGAAAACTCAACGCAAAGACTACATTAGAAGTTACCCTTAATATGCAGGGCAATTCTCTCAATGCCGAGTTGCTTAATGCGTTCCCTAACCCTGACGAGCGTATGACCGCTTCTGCCTTTGAACAGGCAAAAGGTAAACTCACTCCTGATGTATTTCGTTATATATTTGACGAGTATAACAAGGCTATGCCATCTACAAAGAAGTTAGATGGTAAATATCGTGTGTATGCAATTGATGGTAGCGACTTTACTACTCCATTTGACGCTAAATCTGACCGCATTATGCCTACACCATCAGAGGATAAACCTATATGCCAGACACACGCTAATATTCTTTATGATATAGAGAATAAGACATATCAGGATTGTGTGTTAGAGCCAAGAAAAATCGCTAATGAGCGTAAATCTGCTCTTACTATGATAGAGGGTATC
>CAZPNJ010000321.1:0-747 GCA_964587765.1 uncultured Prevotella sp. | reverse complement strand
TCATAGTTATTATGGATAGAGGTTATGTAGGCTTTAATTTAATAGAGCATTGTAATCGAATTGATAATTGTTATTACATTATCAGAGGTATTGCTTCAAAGAAATCTGCATCAATTCGTGAATTAGGTGAATTACCCGATACCGAGTGTGATATTGACCTTGAACTCAATATAACGACTTCTCGCAATATTTATAATCAATATAAAGACCTTATACCTAATCTACACCATATACATTGTCCTACTAATCAACATAAGAAAAATCGTTCTCCCAAGACAACTTATCAGACTTGGGACTTTGAAAAGAGGGGCAAAATAAAGTTTCGTGTAGTGAAGTTCAGAATTAACGAAGAGGGCAAGGATAGTTGGGAAGTTCTCATTACTAACCTTGACCGCTTTGAGTTTCCTATAAGCCGAATGAAAGAGATGTACCATAAGAGATGGGATATTGAGACTTCGTTCCGTTCTCTTAAATATGCTCTGGGCGGTATCAATTTCCACTCCAAAAAAGATGAGTTTATTGATATGGAGATATATGCTCATCTCACTATGTATAATGTTGTATCGCAGACCATAGAGCAGGTTGAAGTTATACACAAGAAAGCCTATGCCGTTGACTTCAAGATGGCTTGTTGTCTTGTACGGCAGTATTTTCATAGGCGTAATACGAAACCATTTGACAATATCTTTATCGAGATGGGCAAATACATTAACCCGATACGATTAGGTCGAGCCGACAAGCGAAAGG
>CAZPNJ010000320.1:0-2119 GCA_964587765.1 uncultured Prevotella sp. | reverse complement strand
ATATAGCCCTCGCGCTGAGAATACAGCATCAGAGAGTTTTGATTACTCTGATTTACCGTTTGCATAAGCTCTGTACGTACTTGTTCTTGTTGTTCACGCATGTATGCAGTCAACTTTTCCAGTTCACTATGATAGTCAGTAAGTTCTATACGCAACATCTTCAGCGTAGTCTCAAGATTCTGCTCTTTCAGCACAGCATTAGCATTAAACACAAGTGCAAAAAGGCACACGATAGAAACAAATATTCTTTTAACCATATTCTTGTTGAGATTTTTGCTTTACCACACGCTTTACGTGTAAACTTATTGGGTGCAAAAGTAACAAATTTCGCTTTATTCTTTATATACATTAAGAATAATTTTATACCTTTGCAGCGTTCTAAGAACAGCTACGAGTTTAATAGACTAAAATAACGTTATAATATTTTTATGAACTTTACTTTATTAATAACTGTATTGCTTACGGGCGCAGTGCTGGTTTTGGGTGCATTTGTCATCGCAAAACTTATAGGTCCGAGGTCATACAATCCGGTAAAGGGCGAACCTTTTGAATGTGGCGTGCCTACACGTGGCTCATCATGGCTACCTGTTCACATCGGCTACTACCTATTCGCCATTCTTTTCCTGATTTTCGACGTTGAGACTGTTCTGCTTTATCCGTGGGCAGTAGTTGTAAGCAAGCTTGGTCCGATGGCACTTCTTAGCATCGGCTTCTTCTTGTTAGTATTAGTATTTGGCCTTGCATACGCTTGGCGGAAAGGAGCTTTGGAATGGAAATAAAGAAGCCAAGTATCAAAAGCATTCCTTACGAGGAATTTAAGGACAACGACACTTTACAACAGTTGGCTGAAGAGCTGGGACGCAATGGCACGCAAGTTGTTTTAGGCAAACTTGATGACCTTATTAACTGGGGACGAAGCAACTCTCTGTGGTCACTGACATTCGGAACATCGTGTTGTGGCATTGAGTTCATGGCTGTTGGCTGTGCGCGTTATGACTTTGCACGTTTTGGATTTGAAGTAACTCGAAACTCCCCACGCCAAGCCGACATAATCATGTGTGCAGGTACTATCACTAACAAAATGGCACCTGTCTTCAAACGTCTGTATGACGAAATGGCAGAGCCAAAGTATGTAGTTGCCGTTGGTGGCTGCACTATATCAGGTGGACCATTCAAGTCAAGCTACCATGTAGTGCGTGGCATCAATGAGATCGTTCCTGTTGACGTTTATATTCCTGGTTGTCCTCCACGTCCAGAAGCAATCCTTTATGGTATGATGCAGTTGCAGCGTAAGATAAAGGTTGAGAAATATTGGGGCGGAGCAAACCACAAGATGACTACCGAAGAGAAAGAGGAGTCAATGCGTCGTGGAGGTTTGCACGGACTCAGCAACGAACTTATCAACGATGTTAAGAAGGTTGGCCACAAGGCTCCAATCATTGTTACTGAAGTTCCTGCCGATTTCGACCCACAAGCAACAGATAACACTGAAACTGTGAAAGCAGAAGGCCTACTGGTTTCTAATAATATAAATAAGGTGGAAGAATAAGCTATGAAATTAGAAAATAAAGAATTCGGATTTGACAACTTCGCCTCAGAGATGGCAAAGTTGAAGAATGAGAAGCATTTTGACTACCTTATTACTATTGTAGGCGAGGACTTCGGCGAAGAAGGTCTCGGATGCATCTACATTCTTGAAAACACTGATACACACGAGCGTATATCTGTTAAGCAAATAGCAAAGCAGGTAGGCGAAGAGTATGTTATACCTACAACGATGAAGTTGTGGAAAGGCGCAGAGCTACTTGAGCGTGAGGTATATGACTTCCTTGGCATCAAGTTCCTTGGTCACACAGATATGCGTCGCCTTTATCTACGCAACGACTTCAATGGCTATCCTCTTCGTAAGAGCTACGACATGAGTGCAGCAAACAACAAGTTCCCAGAGACAGATGAGCCAGAATCAGACTGGACATCGGAATGGAATCTTGACGCTAACGGCAACCTCGTAGAAACAAAGCATCGTTTGTTTGAGGCCGACGATTTCGTAATGAACTTCGGTCCTAACCACACAAGTACCCATGGTGTGCTTCGCTTGCAGACAGTTGTTGATGGCGAA
>CAZPNJ010000319.1:0-2129 GCA_964587765.1 uncultured Prevotella sp. | reverse complement strand
TGCAGCGTGAGGCTTTCAATAAGTTGTATAGCGTTGCAGATAGAGTTGTCATTACGCACGACCGTCGTCTAAACCAAGACTTTGATTACCTTCAGGCTTCTAATAACTTCCGCTTTATGTCAACAAAGCAGTCGCATGTTGGCTTAGACCGTGGAATCTACAGCAGTGCTTTTGACGCCTTCACCAATTATATGAATATTCTTGGCGATTTCATTAGCCGAGTTAGAAGTGCATATCCTGAAGATATTGATAATGATGAGTTGAACTCTCTGCTCACAACTATAAAGAATCAGGGTGACGACATCGAGATGAAGCAAAAGGAAATAGAACGCTTGCAAACAAAGATTCAAAAGATTGAGTCTGAAAGCGACAAACTCCGTGAAAAACTCGATAAGCCTGTGGCAAAGAAGGCTCCAACTAAGAAGCCTGCTGCAAAGAAAGCACCAGCAAAGAAGGCTGTAGCAAAGGCAGAAAAAGAAAAGGTAACTCAGGCAGAAGTCAAAAAATAACAGGAAATGAACATTAACGACAAGTTTGTTATAACCATCAACAGACAGTTCGGCACTGGTGGTCACAAAATCGGTCAAGAACTGGCTGACCGTCTTGGGGTTAACTTTGTTGACCGCCAGATACTGAAGGCTGTTGCTGAGAAGTTTAATATCACAGAGGAAGAAGCCGTTCAGATAGAGCGTAAACGTCCGTCTTGGTGGACTGACTTTATGAACTTCTATCAGAAGTTGATGCTTATGAACGAATACAAGGTCGATGCCTCTGATATTACTTCACGCCAGCTTTTTGAAGTACAGTCATTAGAGATGCGCCAGATTGCCTCTGATAAATCATGTGTGGTAGTCGGAAGGTGTGGTTTTGATGTGTTTAAGAAGCAAAAGAACAAACTTCGTGTATTTGTTCATGCCCCCATAGAGTATCGTATAGAAAGAATTCGTTCCATATATGGCGTTGATGAAGCTAAAGCACGCTTGCTGATAGAAGAGAATGATTATACTCGCGAGGTTTACACCAAACACTTCACTGGTTGCGATCGTTACGACGCTCGTAACTATGATTTGTGTTTAAATGTTGAGAATTTTGGCGTAAACGGAGCGGTTGACTTCTTGATGCAGTTTATTGGTGCTTAATATGCTTGTTGGGGCTGTCTTTCGCTATTATAAGGGCTAATTAACAAAGTTTATGTGCAAAAGGTTATTTAGAATAAAAGCTTTTTCGTAATTTCGCAACCAATTATAAATCATTAGATAAAACATAAACAACTATTTAATATGAAAAAAACATTGATACTTTGCGCAGGAATGTGCGTAGCATTAGCTTTCACAAGTTGTAAATCTTCTGAGAGTGCTTATCGTAAGGCATACGAGAAGGCAAAAGCTCAGGAGCAGACTCAAACACAGGAAACAACAACCGCAGTTGCTGAGACTCCAGTCGTAACACCTATACAGGAGCGTCCTGCTACAGAGACATCAACAACAGCTGTTGACAATGCAACTGTTCGCTCTGAGGCCGTAACAGTTGTTAGCGGTTCTGGTTTGAAAGCATTCAGTGTAGTTGTTGGTTCTTTCTCTTTGAAGGCTAACGCTGAGGGCTTGCAGAATACTCTTAAGAGTCAGGGTCACGACGCACAGATTGTAAGAAACGAAAGCATCAATATGTATCGTGTTGTTGCATCTACATTTGACAACAAGGCTGATGCTGTTAATTCTCGCAACTCGTTCCGTGCAGGCAACTATCCTGACGCATGGTTATTGTTTAAGAAATAATCCTTGTGAGCAGAATACTATCTGTTGACTATGGTAAAAAGCGTTGTGGAGTAGCCGTTACCGACCCGTTGCAGATTATAGCAAACGGTCTTACTACGGTAGAAACACATGAGCTTTATAACTACTTACTGCTCTACGTCCAAAAAGAGGACGTAGAGCGTATTGTTATAGGTTATCCTACGCAAACAAACGGGCAACCGAGCGAAAACCTTGCACGAATAAGGCAGTTTGTGGCAAGGTGGAAAAAAAACTCGCCAATACCAATTGACTATTACGAGGAACGCGTTACGTCAGTTATGGCGCATCGTGCCATAATCGATAGCGGAATAGGTAAGAAAGCCCGTCAAAACAAAG
>CAZPNJ010000318.1:0-2137 GCA_964587765.1 uncultured Prevotella sp. | reverse complement strand
AGCTGGCTTGAATTTTGGGAAGTCGTGTGCTGGAATAGAGATTGTTGTGTTCTGCTTAATGTTTCGAGCGGTCTTCTTTGCACGATGCTTTAGCACGAAGCTACCGAATCCACGCAGATAGACGTTTTCGCCATTCAGCATAACGCCTTTGATGGTACTCATGAATGCCTCAACTACAACAAGCACCTCTGCTTTTGGCAAACCAGTCATATCAGAGATTTGCTTCACAATGTCTGCTTTTGTCATGTCGTTATATCTTTTTTTATTGTTATATATATGTTCTTTTTCGTTTCGGGTTGCAAATATACGCTTTTTTGCTGTTTTACAAAAGTTTATCAGTGTTTTTTTTGAATAAAACACTAATAATGAACTAATAAGAGTGATGTTTCTATATGAAAGTATGCCTTATCGTTTCAAAACGCCTAATCTGTGAGCTATTCCTTTATTATTAACTCCTCTCACCACATACAGCCCTCGTGGCAGGTCGCCGACATAAACCTTCCCTGCTTTCTGTGTTTTTACAGCCACTATGCTGCCCTGAACGGTTTCAAAGCTTATGCAGTCGGCATCAATCTCGCTCGTGAGATGCAACTTCACATAGCCTCCGTTCACAGTCAGCAGTTTTACGTCATAGTCATGCTTTGCGCTTGGCTCGCCCACCATCACTGCATGACTTTCGTTGCCATATCTATACATCGCTGTTACGGCATAAGTCAGTCCGGGCATTTCTTTAATGCTGATTTTCATGTATCTTACAGCCAAAAGGTTGCGAGCATCTCTCACATCTACAGTTCCCTCACTACTGGCATATATATTATATGTGTAATACTGGTCAGATTTTTTGTCGCAGGCGTGACTCCAACTAAGCTCGCCTGTGACTGAATTTAGTCGCAGGCGTGACGGTGCTTGTGGTTGCCTATTACTCTGCCACGTCATAGCTGGCACCAGCGACAGACTGCGATTAAAGTCGTTACGTGTGTAATCGTATATTCCCTTCACGTTGTCCGTAAAGAACTTACTTCTGAAGAAGCAATACCCCATGCCCTGCGAGCGCAGAAACTCCATCTCGCGCGTAACCACGTCAAGATTCCAATCTTTTTCTCGTGGTGACATAAAGTAAATGCCCAGTCCTGGAGCTACTATTCTACCATAGTTGCACTCTTGCCAGTCAATGGCAAAGGGGAAGAACTGGTTACCACGAAAATACATCATCGGCATGAGCATATCCATCACGCCATCTCGCAACCAGCCTTGTGCGTCTTGCATCACTTTAGTGTTGGCATTCCAGCCATAGCTATCGTAGCGTGTCAGGTTGTCGTACTTGCCCACTGGCGAACAACTCACCTTCACCCACGGCTTCATACTCTTCACCTTATTATATATATGGGTCACTATCGACGTAATGTTCCGCCTGCCCTGGCTCAGAGTTACCTTTCCTCGCCATGTTTCTGGATAGCGTATATAGTCAAGATGTATGCCATCAATGTCGTATCGGCGGGTTATCTCTTCGCAAATATCAGTCAGGTATTCAGCCGTTTTTGGGTGTTCGGGGTTCATATAGCCGTCCTCGCCTATGTGCTTAATCATTGCGCCATGCTTCCTTAGCAGTTGCTTGCAGCCCAGTTTGTTCCATTTGCCAACGGGTATGGTCACCACCCATGCGTGTAGTTCCATGCCACGTTTGTGACATTCGTCTATGGCAAAACTCAGTGCGTCATAGCCAGGGCTCTTGCCTGGCACACCCGACAAACAGCCGTCCCATGGCTCTATGTTTGATGGATAAATCACAGTGCCCCTGACTCTGGTTTGCAGCATCACCATATTTATGCCAGCCTTCTGCAATCGGTCAAGAATATCTCTCAACTCCTGTTTCTGCCTCTCTTGCGACTCTGCTCCATGAGCGTAGCAGTGGGGCCAGTCAATGCCTCCAATGGTCGTCAGCCACACGGCTCTAACCTCTCGCTTTGGCAGTTGCGAGTTGTAAATATCAGCCTTAGCCACTATGGCTAAAAGCAATATCGTGAATATAGATAACAGTTTCTTCATACTTAAATATTGGCGCAAAGTTAAGCAAAAATTATCTCATTTCAAATAATAGGCTTACTTTTGCAAAGATTTTGAAAACCGCACGCCAATT
>CAZPNJ010000317.1:0-2153 GCA_964587765.1 uncultured Prevotella sp. | reverse complement strand
ATCATTGGTCTGCCCGACGAGAAGGTAGAGGAGATTTGCAAAGAGGTTTCAAGCGAGGGCAATGTTGCAATCGCTGCTAACTATAACTGCCCAGGTCAGTTGGTAATCTCTGGTAACGTTGACGCTATCAACGCTGCTTGCGAGAAGTTGAAAGAGGCAGGCGCAAAGCGCGCATTGCCTTTGAAGGTAAGCGGAGCCTTCCACTCACCACTTATGCAGCCAGCTAAGGATGAACTGCAAAAGGCTATTGAGGCAACTGAATTCCACAAGCCTACATGTCCTGTTTATCAGAACGTTGACGCTATGCCACATACCGATGCGGAAGAAATCAAGCAAAACCTGATTGCTCAGCTCACAAGCTCTGTTCGTTGGACAGCATCAGTGCAGAATATGATTAAAGATGGCGCTGACGAATTCATAGAGTGTGGTCCAGGCAAGGCTTTGCAGGGCATGATTGGAAGAATTGACAAGAATGTTAATGCCCACGGATTGGCTTAATTGCTGATTGGCAAGAGCAGTCTTGCCGAAAACAAGCCAACCTTTTGTGGATTAATTTACGCAAAAGTGTATAAAATAAGAATTGAAAATAGGCGCATGCGTCTGCTTGTGGCTGTAGCCATCCTATTTGTATGGTCAAGCCAAGCGGGCGCTGTGTGCGTTAATAAAGCAGACACTTTGAATAAGAAAACAATTATATATCAGGTTTTTACCAGAACTTTCGGAAACAAAAACCTAAACAAAATAGAGAATGGCACCATTGAGCAGAATGGAGTGGGGAAGATGAACGACTTTACGCCAAAAGTGCTCAAGCAAATCCGCAACCTCGGAGCTACTCATGTGTGGTACACGGGAGTGATACGCCATGCCACTGCTACGGATTACTCAGCCTACGGAATACCTCGCCAACACCCTGCTGTGGTTAAGGGAAAAGCTGGGTCGCCTTACGCCATTGTTGACTATTATGACATTGACCCCGACATTGCAGTTGACGTAAACTGTCGCATGAGTGAGTTTGAACAGCTTGTAAAGCGCACACATGAGTCAGGACTAAATGTTATAATTGACTTTGTGCCAAACCATGTGGCTCGACAGTACAAGTCAATAGCCAAGCCAAAGGGCATTGTTGACCTTGGCGAGGCCGATGATAATACAAAGCAGTTTGACGCAAACAACAATTTCTATTACTGTCCTGGAGAACAGTTTCAGCCAAATCTTGACCTGAAGGGGGCTGAAAGTGAGCCTTATTATGAGATGCCAGCAAAGGCTACAGGCAATGACAGATTTGATGCTCACCCGGTTGTGAACGATTGGTACGAGACAGTTAAACTGAATTATGGCGTAAACTATTTGGGTGGGCGCAGTCAACATTTCCAGCCAGTTCCTGACACTTGGAAGAAAATGACTGATATCCTTTTGTTCTGGGCGAGCAAAGGCATTGATGGTTTCCGTTGCGATATGGCAGAGATGGTGCCTACTGCCTTTTGGAAATATGCCACAGACATAGTTCGTGAGCGCTATCCAGAGTTGATTTTCGTAGGCGAGGTTTACGATACTGCCCAATATGCTAATTATATTGCCAGCGGATTTACATATTTATATGATAAGGTGGGAATGTATGATTGCCTGCGCGACGTTATTTGCGAGCGCCGACCAGCAGCTTCAATTACCAGACAGTGGCAACAGACTGACTCAATAAATGCTCACATGTTATACTTCCTTGAAAATCATGACGAGCAGCGCATTGCATCAGACTTCTTCTGTGGCGATGCGAAAAAGGCTTTGCCTGCATTTGCAGTGGAGGCACTGATGATGACAAATCCCGTAATGCTTTATGCTGGTCAGGAATATGGCGAGCGAGGAATGGATAAAGAGGGCTTCAGTGGCTGCGATGGTCGCTCTACAATATTTGACTATTGGACAACAGATGCCATTTATAAGTCGTATTTCAAGCGTGATGAACTTTCGTTTGAACAGAAAGAGTTGGCACTTATATATCAGCAGATACTGAAAGTAGCCAATAGAGAGAAGCCTATTCGTGAGGGTGAATTCTTTGATTTAATGTATGTAAATCCTCAGTCAATGCACTTCGACACGGCTCATCAATACACTTTCCTTAGAAAATGTGGCGATGAGGTAGTGCTTGTTGTGGCAAA
>CAZPNJ010000316.1:0-2168 GCA_964587765.1 uncultured Prevotella sp. | reverse complement strand
TATAATTTATAGTGTTAGCATCAGAGAACAGCTTCAAACGCACGGTGTCAACCTGCATACTGTCCACGTTAAGACCGAAAGCATTGAAATAGCCGTTCAGACCTGTATGTGGCGATGACGTTACGTTAAGGTCTGCACTACTGAGCTGATAACCATATTCACCCAGAATGCGCATAAAGAAATTCTCACGACCAGTGTTCAACTTTATGTGGGCTAACGGCAGCGCTGAGCGCAACTCTGCTTCATTTATATAACGACCGGCGATTTGTCGGTCGAGAGCCGCCATAAACTTGTCGCCGATATTCAGCAAGCGTTTATAACCTCCCTGTGCGTCAAGGTTAAGATAAAAGTCACCACACTCCACAATAGCGTGAGTGGTATCTCTGCGAGTAAGCACATCAAGGAGTATATCATCTTCAGGGCGATAAAGACGAGAACTGTCCATAACGGCGAGGTCGCCTATACGTCCCTGCACTGAATAATAATCGTTGAGGTCGGTTTCCAAATCCACTTGTCCGCAAAGCGCCGCAATAAGTGGATAGTCTGTAATGTGCAGTTTATAAAGGTTTATATGTGATATGTCGCAACCTATAGTACCCCTTATACGGTTGGTGTTGGTCAGTGCGTCGAGCGTAATCAGACCCTTCAGCAAAGGGTTCTTGCTGTCAAGAGCAGCATGAGCCACGCAATTACGCAGTGAGGCATTAAAACTAATGTTGCTTAAATCATAACCACTCATGCCAAAACTTCTAATCCTGGCATCTGCCACGATATTCGTGCGAGGTGAGCGATAGTCAGTGCCTACACCTTTTATATATATATCACCCGTAAGCGGACGGAGTCCCATGCCGGGCAAGAAGTTTTGCAAAGGCAATTTGTTAGCGTTTAATTGGCAATTAAACGCTGTTTGAACAGTGTTTAATCGGGCTTTAAGCACTGCGCTGCCACCACCTTGCGTAGCGGTAAGGTTGGCTATATAGTCACCCCTGTCAATTTCCACATTTCCCTTAACACTTATGCCTGAAGGTATCTTTACCGATGATGTAACGCTTGGCGGCAACAACGATGTAAGGAATGCTAAATTATAGCTGTTGGCGTCCAGTTTTATTGAGCCACGCATCTTTTCGGGGTTCATAAACGACAACAGATTGCCAGTGGCATTTATTCTGAATGCCGATGGCAAGACTATGTTTAACCCCGTAAAACTTATGCCTTGCATATTGCCTTTAACCACGCCGTCTATAGACAGCGGGTAGTTTGGCCAACGCTGGCGGAAGCCTTTGGGCATATCGCCCATAAACATCATGAGGTCGTTCTTGCCGAAATAGCCATGAAGAGAAACGTCAAATACTCCGGGGTTATTGTCGCTAAAGGCATTAAGGTCAAGGTTTACATTTGCAGACAGCGCCGACTCGGCTGTTTGCAGTCGCAGGTTTGGCAACAACAACTTTGTTGAGTCCATCTCTATATGACTTGCGAAGTTCGTTACGTTTATACCACTTTTCTCTCTAAACGAACAGTGGCGCAAGGTCAATGCCAAGCGCGGGGCTTGGTAAGAGAAACTGTCTATGCCTATCGTTATGCTGTCGAGGGCTATATGGTTATAGTCCAAGCCAGAAGTCGTGCCAACGAAATTATTGTCATATTTCAAGCGACCTTCTTGCCAATCGAGTTTTGCAATGGTATAAGCCGATTTATATAAATCGAAGTAACCATTCCGCACTGACGTTTTCCCTAAATAAGCCTCAATCTGCAAAGTGTCGCCCGGCATGTGAACGGTTACGTTGGTATTGCTTATCTGTAGTTGCTCAACATCTATCTTCCAGAAGTTTTCTGATGGCGTGGTGTCTTCAGGAACGGTGTCACTCAGTTCCACATCTATGAACGCATCCTTCAGCGTAGCTGTATTTAGTTTAACGAACTGCGCCCCAAGGTCTATGCCATGAGACTCTACGGCAAGCTGGTCTAAACGTCCACGCACACGAGCCTCGTGTATAAAGTTCGTAGTATTAAACTTCATTTGATTAAACTCCAAGCGGTCTATCTCAACCTGCTTAGAGAACAACGGCAACAACTGCACGTCAACAATAGTGCTGGCAATGTCTGCCACTGTATCTTTTTGCTGGGGAATGGAATCGTTAGGTTGTATCACCTTAATGCCTTGCACA
>CAZPNJ010000315.1:0-2179 GCA_964587765.1 uncultured Prevotella sp. | reverse complement strand
TACAGGCGAAGTTAGAGTTACCGTTGTATATACTTTCAATGACAACAACGAACTGGTTATTGATTACATGGCAACCACTAACAAGAAAACGATTATCAATCTTACAAGCCATGGATTCTTCTCTTTAGCAGGAATCGCTAATTCCACCCCAACAATTGACAATCTTATATGTGAAATAAACGCAGATTACTATTTACCAATTGACGAAACGTCAATCCCAACTGGTGAGATAAGATTCGTAAAAGGCACTCCTTTCGATTTCCGCACACCTAAAACTGTAGGTAAAGACATTGATGCTGATGATGAGCAAATCAAGAATGGAGCTGGCTATGACCATTGTTACGTACTTAACAAGAAAGAGGAAGGCGAATTGAGCTTTGCTGCAAGAATCACTGAACCAGAGAGTGGACGTGTTATGGAGGTTTATACTACCGAACCTGGCGTTCAGTTATACACTGACAATTGGGCAGACGGATACAAAGGTCAAAATGGAGCTACATTCCCACGCAGAAGTGGCATTTGCTTTGAAGCACAGCATTTCCCAGATTCTCCCAACAATCCATATTTCCCTTCTGTAATACTTAATCCAGGAGAGCAATACAAGCAAAAGACAATTTATAAATTCGACACAAAATAAAACTATCAAAAATAACAACTTAAATAATGGTTAATTCAAACAAACAACAAGGAAGTCTCGTTGCAATTATAACGATGATGTTCATTTATGCCATGATTTCGTTTGTCACGAACTTGGCTGCGCCTATTGGCGTTATATGGAAAAACGCTTTTACTGGTGCCAGCGCCAACACAGTGGGCATGCTCGGAAACGCAATGAACTTCTTAGCGTATCTCTTCATGGGAATACCTGCCGGTAAGATGCTTACGAAAGTAGGCTATAAAAAAACCGCTATGACTGGTATTGCGGTTGGCTTTGTAGGTGTATTCATTCAATTTTTATCAGGTCAAGTTGGTGACATGACAGTCGCATTCGTTATTTATCTTATGGGGGCACTTGTCTCAGGTTTCTCTGTGTGTCTTCTGAACACAGTGGTAAATCCAATGCTTAACCTACTTGGCGGAGGAGGTAATCGTGGAAATCAATTAAACATGATTGGTGGAACACTTAACTCTCTTTCAGGAACACTTACGCCAATGTTGGTTGGTGCTTTGATTGGAACTGTAACTGCATCAACAGCGATGGTTGACATCAATCTCGTACTTTACATAGCAATGGGTGTGTTTGCTGCTGCGTTTATCGTATTATCATTCATCCCTATCGCAGACCCGGAAATGGGTAAGGTTACCAAAGACACTGTCTTTGAGCACTCACCATGGGCATTCCGTCATTTTGTCCTCGGAGTGATAGGTATATTCCTATATGTAGGTGTTGAAATTGGCATTCCTGGTACTCTCAACTTTTATCTTTCAGACACTGGAACTAATGGTGGTGGCCTTGACGCACAGTCAGCTGCAGCTATTGGAGGTTTTGTGGCAGGAACATATTGGTTGCTTATGCTTGTAGGACGAACATTCGCAAGTTTCATCGCAAATAAAGTTTCAAGTCGTCAAATGATGATATTTGTCACCGTTCTTGGCATTGTACTTATAGGTAGCGCTATGTTTATGGGCAAGTCTGTCCAAATAGACATGCCTGTATTAAAAGGCACTTCTTTTGGTATGGTTCAGGTTCCAATAGCTGCTTTGTTCTTGGTCCTATGTGGACTCTGCACCTCAGTAATGTGGGGAAGCGTTTACAACCTTGCAACTGAAGGACTTGGTAAATACTCTGCAGCAGGCGCTGGAATTTTCATGATGATGGTTGTTGGTGGTGGAATCCTTCCACTAATCCAGAACTTCATTGCAGACAATGCGGGCTATATGATATCATATATCGTTCCTCTCCTTGCATTAGCGTATTTATGTTTTTATGCTGTTATTGGATGCAAGAACGTCAATACGGACATCCCTACGGAATAATGTATTTACTCAAAAATAAGTTTAATCACTTAAAACAATACTAACATGGACATCGAACACGTAAGAAGCCGTTTCATCAAACATTTTGACGGCAAAACAGGAAACATCTATTTTTCTCCAGGAAGAATCAACCTTATTGGTGAACACACTGATTATAATGGTGGATTTGTATTTCCCGGAGCAGTTGATAAAGGTATAATGG
>CAZPNJ010000314.1:823-2181 GCA_964587765.1 uncultured Prevotella sp. | reverse complement strand
TTTGATAAACAACAATTTGCCTGCCATGAAGTTTATCAACATTGATATGGTTGAAGACTCATTGCTTGCAGGAAACTTGGCTTTGCGCTCACTGGAACTATTCACAAAGTATGGCGATGTTTATCAGATAGCTGGCGCATATCGAACTTTAGCTGAGTGTTATTGGCAGATAAACGACTATACTTCGGCACTGGATTGCCTGAACAAAGCGCTTAACACCAACATAAACATAAACAAAGCGCCCGACTTGGTTGCGTCTATACGTGAACAGCTTTCATTGAAATACTCAGCACTTAACAACAAACCTCTGAGTGATTATAATCGTAATCTATATCTTGATGTTCAGGAAAAGACACGTCAAGACAGACAATTAGAGGCACGTGCTTCCAGTCTTAGCCAAGCCACAAATCTGTTGAACCTAATGTTAATTGTAGTTGCGCTGATGATTGTTCTTTCTGCCATTGTACTTATATTGATGTATAGGGCAAAGAAACATTCCAAAGCCGACAACAAGGGCAACGAATATAATCAGGCCGAAGAAGAATTATCTGAAAAACAACAAGTAAGCCGACTAAGGTTAAAAGAATACAAGAAAAAAGAAATTGAGCAAAGAGCCAGACTTTCTTTAATAAATGGCATAACTCCTTTAATAGACCGACTGCTAAATGAAGAGCAAAAACTCATAACTTTGCAAGAAGATGATTCAACTAAGGCCGAGAGATTGGAATATGTTCGTGAACTGGTAAGCGAAATAAATAATCAGAACCAATCACTTACCAAATGGATTCAGATGCAACAGGGGCAACTTAATCTGCACATCGAGAGTTTTCCTGTTCAAGACCTTTTCAACATTATACAGAAATCAGCTACAAGTTTCAGTCTGAAAGGCATTACTCTTAGTGTAAAGCCAACCAGCAATGTGGTAAAAGCCGATAAGACTCTTACGCTGTTTATGATTAACACCATAGCAGACAATGCCAGAAAAGCGACGAAAGAGGGGGGAACTGTGGCAGTTTCATCAAAGGAATACGACAACTATGTTGAAATAAGCGTTGAAGACAATGGCAAAGGCATATCACAAACAGAACTTGAAGACATATTCAATCACAAGTTCTCTGCTATGAAGAAACATGGCTTTGGCTTGGCTAACTGCAAGGGCATCATAGAAAGATACAAAAAGATTAGCAAGGTATTCAACGTTTGTCATATAGGTGCCGAAAGCATTGAGGACAAAGGTTCGCGTTTCTTCTTCCGTCTGCCCAAAGGCTTGGCTAAACTTATACTTGCAATGCTGATGTTTGTGCCAACCAACATGCTGGCAACCAATGGAAAGAGTATGCTTGACAGTGCAAAGATAT
>CAZPNJ010000314.1:0-813 GCA_964587765.1 uncultured Prevotella sp. | reverse complement strand
CGCCGATAGTGCATATTTCTGCAATATTGACGAAAAGTATTACCAAACACTGAAATGGGTTGAGAAGAGTTTTGCCCAATTAAACGCATACTATAAGGCATACAATAAGCAAAGCTCAGCGCAATTATCGCTGATTTCATCGGAGGAAGCTCCCGAAATATCATGGTTTATGAATGGAGCAAAAATGAACTATGACATCGTTCTGGACGTTAGAAACGAGTGTGCTGTTGCAGCCCTTGCTTTACATCGATGGGACGTTTATCACTATAATAATCAGGCATATAGCAAACTATTTCATCTGAAAGGCGCAGACAGGAAGTTGTCTTTATACGTACGCCTTATGCAAAAGCAGAAAAGTAATAAAAACATTGCGATAGGCATAATGATTTTTTTGCTGCTGATTATTTTGTATGGCTGCTACTTGTTATTAAGGTCAACTCTAAAACGCAACATAGCTCTTGATGATACTAAGCAGAATGAGCTCGAATATGCTGAAGATGAACTGCATAGAATAGACAACGAGGCAGCGCGATTACATGTAGGAAACAGCGTGTTGGACAATTGTCTCTCCACATTGAAGCACGAAACCATGTATTACCCTTCAAGGATTGCGCAACTATTAAGCGAAGATGAGCGCGACATGAATGCGATTTATGAGTTAACTGCTTATTATAAAAAGCTGCACGAAATACTCAGTGCGCAGGCAATGAAGCAAACTGAGGGCAAATATGGCGTTGATGGCGAGACAATACGTTATCTGATTGACATCATAAGTAAGATTGATGATAACAATAACTTGCAGATTATTGCCCA
>CAZPNJ010000313.1:0-2190 GCA_964587765.1 uncultured Prevotella sp. | reverse complement strand
CAAAGCCAATCCACACATGAAGTTAGCTAACTGCGAGACCGACACGGGCGTCATAATCAGCTGGCACGCTGAAGGTCCCAAAAGCGTGGGAAGCAATTTCATGTCTGCTGCCATGCTGCCGAACGGCATCAGTATCAACCCACTGAACTGGAAGCGCGACGAGACGTATGCGCCCGCCAGCATGAACCTCGGTTCTATCGTACTGGACGAGAAGACCGGCGCAACCGAGATTCGCGACATCGAGGGTGACGCACAGGTGAATCTTGCCCGTGGCACTGTAATCACGAATGCCAAAGCCGAACCAAATGAGATGGTAGAGTTCGCCGGACCGCAGAGCTATCACCAGGACGACTACTCCATCTTCTACAACAACATCAAGGACAACGTGGCCAAGCGCATCGCCGCATATCAGGCTAAGTGACGGCTGCCATATCTGCAAACAAAAAAACTGCCGCGCCAATATTGAGGTGCGGCAGTTTTTGTTTGAGGTCACACATTCAGCGTGACTATACGAAGCTGTAGGGATTACCAAGCTCCAAACACGTCGTCATCTTTGCCAAGGGCATCTTCGTTAGACTGGCTGCCTTCGATTATTGCATCGATGCTGTCAGCAAGAATGATGTTCTCAATCTCGTCCTGCACCAACTCGACTGCTGGCTGAATATATATCTTCTTAACCATATTGCTATTATTTTACTGTTTAACTATATTACTTTACGATAATCTTCTTGCCATTGATAATGTTGATACCCTTCTGAGGAGCAGCAATGCGCTGACCGTTGAGGTTGAAGACAACTTTATCATTTGCATTTTCTGCATTATTCAGACGCGAAGCATCACTAATGCCTGTGGTCTCGCCATCATACACTACGCTGAGAGTCTTTGCGCCGGCAGGCAATACCAGATAAGCCTTGCCTGCAGCAAGTACGCCACCCGTTGACTGCTTGAAAACAGGCTTGCTATCCTCAACAGCGAGAGTATAATATGTAGCATCGGCAGGTTCTCCAGCAACAGTCCAGGGCTTCAGCAAGTTGCCTGCAAGAGAAGCATCGGTAGAGGTATAGGTTGCGTTCTTCACTGTGGTAGCATCAACATTGGAATAAACCACGACACCAGTATTGGCCGGGATATATCCACCTTCAATCTCTGTCAATGTTACAGAGCTCGGAGTGCTTGCACTGGCGTAATAAGCAGTAACGCCTTCGGGTATGGCAACCTCGTAAACACTGCTGAACGTTGCCCACTTAGCATCGGTGATTGTCATCGAAGCTGTTCCAGGAGTGAATGTAACATAATAGACTGTGATAGCAGAGCTGCCGCTAATTGTAATTTCACCAGCTTCTACAGGAATTGCGCCTGTCACAACATTAAGTTGCTGAGCGTATGGAGCCTCGTCACCATTATTTTCACGCGAAGTCCAGTATTCGGTGTTTTCACCATTAATCTGGAGATAACGTTTCACGGCTGTAGCACTTGCTTTTGAGCCAGTATCAGAGAACTTAACGACAATGGTACCGGGAACAGCTGTCTTGATTTTCAGAGTACCATTCTGACAAAAAGAGCCTCTTCTTGTGGGATACTGACCTTTAAATGCAATACTTGTACCATCAAAGCCACTGCCAATGGTATAGAGAACACCATCGTAATTTGCATAAACAAACTCATCTGTTATCTTTGGTTCGGATGCATCTGTCAGTTTTATACCTTCGTCTGCATAAAGTTCACTATTGCTATTTGCAGTCAGTTTACTGAAATCCCATGTAGTTGCCTCGCTCGTGGTCTGGAGAGTCCAGGCTACAACATTTGCGATGTAGGTGATGGTAACGTCTTTTGATGTCGTGCCATCCGAGAGCGTAAGTGTTGTTTCTCCCCTTGCATTCTCTGTTGCAGTATAGTGCAAAGTCGCTGTAGTAGATATAGAACCATCGGCGATTGTGTTTG
This sequence comes from uncultured Prevotella sp., assembly GCA_964587765.1. Classification (GTDB taxonomy): domain Bacteria; phylum Bacteroidota; class Bacteroidia; order Bacteroidales; family Bacteroidaceae; genus Prevotella. The sequence goes on along the minus strand of CAZPNJ010000313.1, from coordinate 249 downwards.
AAGCCAAAGTAACACTTAGACCGGGTACGGAGGGGCTTAAAGTTGCAGTCAGCGTGGAGCCCGTGAGATTAGAGCCAGTAACCGTAATGTTCTGAGTTGCTTCAACGCCAGTCTCTCTCGCTTCAATTGTTGCAGCGGAAGCATTGATCGTAGGTTCGGTGGAATTTGCACGAACAATTGCAAATTCATCAAAATAAGTTGACTTGCCGGTCTCTCGATAACTATAGAATTCTGACACTCCGACCAAGC
>CAZPNJ010000312.1:0-2197 GCA_964587765.1 uncultured Prevotella sp. | reverse complement strand
AACTGGCACGGGCTGAGAGCTGACCTTGTAAAAGACCTTGAAGACCTTCACCCAGGTATATTCCGCTTCCCTGGCGGCTGCATCGTTGAGGGCACCGACCTGGAAACACGCTATAAGTGGAAGAACAGTGTGGGTGAGGTTGAAAATCGCCCACTTAACGAGAACCGTTGGAACTATACATTCGCTCATCGTCTTTATCCAAACTATTATCAGACTTACGGCATGGGCTTCTATGAATTCTTCCTTTTGTCTGAAAAGATTGGCGCAGAGCCTCTGCCAGTGCTAAGTTGCGGACTGGCTTGTCAGTATCAGAACGATGACAACGACAATAATGCCCATGTTGCCACAAGCGATTTGCAGCCATACATTGACGATGCTCTTGACCTGATAGAGTTCGCCAACGGAGCCACCACCACAAAGTGGGGCAAACTAAGAGCCGACATGGGACACCCAGCGCCCTTCAACTTAAAGCAGATAGGCATAGGAAACGAGCAGTGGGGCAAGATGTATCCAGAGCGTTTGGCTAAGTTCGTGGAGCAAATCCGCAAGAAGTATCCTGACATGAAGATTTGCGGTTCGTCAGGCCCCTCAGCCAGCGGCGATAAGTTTGACTACGGCTGGGAAGAGATGAGAAAACTGAAAGTTGACCTCGTGGACGAACATTATTATATGTCGCCGGAATGGTTCCTGAAAAATGCCAACCGCTACGACAACTACGACCGCAAGGGACCAAAAGTGTTTGCAGGCGAATATGCAGCACACGGCAAACATCAGAAAAACAACTGGGAGGCTGCGCTGTCAGAAGCTGCATTCATGACAGGACTTGAGCGCAACGCTGATGTGGTTTATCAGTGTACTTACGCACCTTTGTTCGCACACGTTGAAGGCTGGCAGTGGCGTCCAGACCTTATCTGGTTTGACAACCTTGAGAGTGTACGCTCTGTTAACTGGTACGTTCAGATGCTTTACGGCACATATAAAGGCACTAACGTACTCAGCCTGACCGAAAATGGCAAAGCCGTAGAGGGCGAAGATGGACTGTATGCCAGCGCCGTATATGATAAGAACACTAAGAAGTGCTACGTGAAGATAGCTAACGCATCAGCAAAGGAGCAGCAGATAACCATACGCCTTAACGGTGCCAAGAACTTGAAACAAGGTTCGGCAATAACCATGACCGGCGACCTAAGCGCAGAAAACAGTTTGGCTAACAAAACAGCCGTACAGCCAACAGAAAAAGCCATCACCATTGATGGTAACACGCTCAGCGTGAAGCTGCCTGCGAATACGTTTGTAGTTTATAAACTCTAAAAAAACAGGCGTACTTTTTGTTAATACAAGGAAAAGTAATAACTTTGCGCAAGTTTTAGAAAGGAAATAATCACTTTATAAAATCATACATTATGGTAGATTACAAAACCTTAGGTCTCGTAAATACACGCGAGATGTTTAAGAGAGCCGTATCAGGCGGTTATGCTATTCCAGCATTCAACTTCAACAACCTGGAGCAGCTCCAAGCAATTATCAAGGCTTCTTCTGAACTTAAGAGCCCAGTTATTCTTCAGATTTCTAAGGGTGCGCGCAACTATGCTAACCCTATCATCCTTCGCTACATGGCACAGGGTGCAGTAGAATATGCAAAGTCTCTCGGATGCGCTCATCCTGAGATTGTTCTTCACCTTGACCACGGTGACAGCTTCGAACTTTGCAAGGACTGTGTTGACCTCGGTTTCTCTTCAGTAATGATCGACGGTAGCGCACTTCCTTACGACGAGAACGTAGCCCTCACAAAGAAGGTTGTAGAATATGCACACCAACACGATGTAACCGTAGAAGGTGAGCTCGGTGTTCTCGCAGGTGTTGAGGACGAAGTTGCTTCTGAGGTTTCTCACTATACAAAGCCAGAAGAGGTTATCGATTTCACAACAAAGACAGGCGTTGACTCACTCGCTATCTCAATCGGTACTTCTCACGGTGCTTACAAGTTCAAGCCTGAGCAGTGCACAAGAGACCCTAAGACCGGAATCCTCATTCCACCTCCACTGGCATTTGACGTGCTTGCAGAAATCGAGAAGAAGCTTCCGGGTTTCCCTATAGTGCTCCACGGTTCTTCTTCAGTACCACAGGAATATGTGAAGATCATCAACGAGAACGGAGGAAAACTGCCAGACGCAGTAGGTATTCCTGAGGAGCAGCT
>CAZPNJ010000311.1:0-2235 GCA_964587765.1 uncultured Prevotella sp. | reverse complement strand
TAGTGCAATGGCAAGCAATAGTTGTTTGGTGTTAATATCACTCGGTGTTTTATATTTATCCCAGTATATGCGAATTGCAGTAGTTCCTTGTCGCCTCGGCTGTCGCCATAGGCTGTCAGGTAGTAATTATCTCTGTCGGTGAAAGCAGCTTTCAGTCTTTCCACCTTCTCTTGCCCGTAGCAGTTAGGAGTTAGGAAACGACCCGTCAAAATGCCTTCATTTACTTCAATTTGTGTGCCTACCACCTTTATGTTCTCATCAAGATAAATAGTGAATGGCTTTACCCAGTTGTCAATGCTTGCGCTGACTATAAACACAGGTGCGCCATCAGCTGCCACTTGTCTTACGAGACTTTTCATATCGGGGCGCAACAACAGTTCGTTGTCATTGGCAAAATGGCGACAGAGTGTGTTAAAGTCGGCAAGTGTCATGCCTCCGAAAAAGTGGCTAAAAATCCTTTCCTTTGCTCGATAGTTGCTGTACAGTTTCAACTTCATCAGCACTAACCACGGAGAGTATTTAACAAAGCCCCACAACATTCTGAGCCCTCCCACATGATAACGTATTATTTCCAGCAAAGTGTCGCTCGTGGTAAGCGTGCCGTCAAAGTCAAATGCGTAGGCGTGTTTCTTTCCCATATATTATATAATGTATATGATTATGAGGAACGAAAGCAGCCAACACAGCACTACCAACTGCGTAAACCTATCTTTTAGAATAATCTTTGTTGGGTCGCCACTCTTCTCGTCAACAACTGCTATCTGTATGTAGCGCAATAGTCCCACCAGCACAAATGCCGATGTAAGATACAAATAATCTGTATGGAAGTTAGCCACCACGTCAGGGCTTACCGTGTACATAATGTAGCACACCAAAGTTACGCTTGCTGTAATGGTGATAGCTTGGTTTATAAACGTCAGGTTATATCGGCTTGTGTTTTGACGTGGAGCCTCGCCAGTATCGTTCATGCGTATTACATCATCGCGACGCTTGGCAAAACTCATAAACAATGTTATCAAGAATGTCATCAACACAATCCATTTACTTAGCACAATATCCGAAGCCGTACCACCAGCCAACAGTCTTAGCACAAAACCAAACGCCACAATGCAAACGTCTATTATGGCATATCGCTTTAGCCAAGCGCAATAGCCAAGGTTCAGCACCCAGTAAAACAGTATTACGCCAAGCGTTTCCATTGCTCTGTCTGCAAGCAGCAGCGTAGAGCCTATCGCCAATGCCAACATTAAAAACATCAGGAAGTAAGCACCTCCAATGCTCACCTTGCCCGAAGCGATTGGGCGATTGCACTTCACTGGGTGGCGCCTGTCATCATCGACATCGTGAATATCGTTAAAGCAATATATCGATGAGGCTGCAAAACAATAAGCCATCATCGCAGCCAACGCAGCCAATAGCGACTCCGTGTGAAACAATTGCCCACCAAAGAACAGCGGAATCAACACAAACGTATTCTTTATCCACTGTTTCGGCCGTATAAGTTTTAGTACGTACTTCATTCTAATGGGCAAAGATAAACTAAAGAATAAACAATGCAAAATATTTAGCCAATTAAAAGCAGAAGCATTTTTATTATACGGCAAAAACATTTCTGAGCTTAATGCCCATTATGCGAAAACAGGGGTGAATTTAGTTTCCAAAATCCACTTCGGTCACTTCCGGCCCTTTCTATTAACGAAACTTTCCTCTTTAATTCTATGCTCTTGCTGTTTTTGCCATAGAAAGAATTCTATCAGCGGCGTCAGGCAGAGTTTCATATTCTGCCTTTCATATATTATTGCTCCCCAAATAATGGGTACTGGTTACTCCGAACCATAAAGCCACTTCTTGCCAGGCTTTGTGTATGTCCAAAGCAACATAGTTAACAATATAATGGTTGTAATTAGAAATATGTAGCCTAATGTATTCATAAAATTAGTATTTTAAAATTCTATCAGCAATAAGTGCTGAGAAAAACGTTGTTAAAGCTCCAAATATAATAGTAAACCAGTTATCATTTATGCCATTTGTTAAAAGCACTGGAGTTAAACCTCCTAATACTAATGCGGCAAATGTTAATTTTGAAATGTCATACAGATAACTCGCCAACTTCTCCCTTCGTAGTCGTTTGCGATCCTGTTTCGTTTGTTCATTGGCAATTTTCTGTTCAAATTCGCTCATGCTGCAAATATACTAAATAAAAAGAAAGATGCAAATGTTTTACCGATTTTTTGC
>CAZPNJ010000310.1:0-2239 GCA_964587765.1 uncultured Prevotella sp. | reverse complement strand
AGTCGAGCCTTCGCATTTCTTGTTACCCTCAAAGCTGACGTAATCCTTTTCTACGGGTTCGCTCCACGGACCGGTCAGCTTTGGCGCTGTAGCGGTATATATGCCGGGGTGTCCACCCTCTTTCTTAATAAGCATGTGGTAAAGCCCGTCTGAGGTTAAATAGTTAATATCAGCGTCGATAGTGGCATAGCCCCAGTCGAATAGCAGACGTGGCTTGGTCAGTTTGGTGAAGGTCTCGTCGGCGTATGAATAGTACATGCGGTCGTAGTGATCTTCGGCGTCGTTCAGCAGCGAGTAGTAAATGAAGTAGCCGCCTTTCTTGCCATCTGGCCACTGATAGGTAGCGTCCCAGAATATCTGCGGCGCCCACACACGGTGTATCTTAGAATAGTCTTTGTATGTGTCGGGAGCGTCTTTGTCGCAGAAGATAGACGCGCCTTTGCGGAAGTCAAATGTCACCGACTTCCAGTTAACGAGGTCTTTGCTCGTGAGCAAGTCAATGCCGTAGTTGTCCCACTTGTGCGATTTGCGCACGCACATGTCGGTAGTTACCATCAGGTAGCCCTTGCCACGATGTTCACGGCAGATGAATGCGTCGCGCGTGCCACCTTCTATGCGGGCGTGTTCTTCGGGGTCGAAGATAGGCTTGCCGCCAATAATGTCCTGATAGTTAAAGCCATCCCGCGAAACGGCGTATGCGGTCCATTCGCCTTTGTCGCTCATGTGGCAGTACAGGTCACCGTAGTCACCCTTTTGTAGGTTTTGCGCCTGCACACCTACTGAGGTGAGCAGTGCCAGTGAGAGTAGTAGTTTTTTCATATCGTCTTTTTTATACGGGTAGCCGGTTATACGGGTAGCCGGCTGTTATTGTTAATCCACTTTTCTATCCCCATTCTTATGCTCCGCAGTCCGAACAGCTCTGGGTTGATGTCGCTGATGGCTATCCACTGGCAGTTGGCGATGTCGTCGTCGGCGGTGAGGACAGAGAAGTCTTTTATGCGGCACTCGTAAAACATATCGAGCGTGGGAATGTCAAAGTTGCTGTATCTGTATGTGTTGGGCATTGAGAAGAGGTAGCGCACTGAAGTTACCTCAAGTCCCGTTTCCTCCTTAACCTCACGGCGCAGACCCTCTTCGGCGGTTTCGTGCATATCGGCAAAGCCGCCCGGCAAGTCAAGCGTGCCTTGGGCGGGCTCTCGCTTGCGTGTGGCTACAAGCAGTTCGCCCTTGTCGTTTACGATAATGGCAACGTTGGCGGAACTTGGGTTAATGAAATATTCAAAGCCGCAACTCTCGCAGCGTTTGCTCTTGCAAGAGCTTTCGATGAAGTGCGAGCTGCCGCATACGGGGCAATATCTGAACTTTTCCAGTGGGTGCATAGTAAAAAGGAAAATACTTTTGTCGGCGAAGTTACTCCTTTTTTGTTATCTTTGCAACAGTTTTATAGGTAAAAGAGAACACAAGATATGAAGAAGCTGTTATTACTAATCGTTTCAATGGTCGTTGTGCCGGCTATGGCACAGCGCAGTTTTAACATGGATTTGTATGCCGGTCAGCCCTCGGTCGAGAGTAGTGACAATGCCGACACCGCCCGTATCACCGTCTATCTGCCACGGGCTGACAAGGCCACGGGCAAGGCTATACTCATCTGCCCTGGCGGCGGTTACAGTCATCTGGCTATGAACCACGAGGGCCACGAGTGGGCTAAGTTTTTCAACAATATGGGTATTGCGGCGGTGGTGCTGAAGTATCGTATGCCCCACGGCGAGAAGGCAGTGCCTCGCGCAGACGCTGAAACGGCAATGAAGATTATACGCCAGAACGCCTCCGCATGGAATATAAACAGTAATAAGGTGGGAATCATGGGCTTTTCGGCAGGTGGTCACCTTGCCGCTACCGTAGCCACGCTGTCTAAGGGCGATGCAAAGCCCGATTTCCAACTTCTGTTCTACCCCGTCATAACCATGCAGCCCGGCTTTACGCATAAAGGCTCTCACGACTGCCTGCTCGGCAAGGACGCCAAAAAGAGCGAGGAGAAGCAGCTGAGCCTTGACCTGCAAGTGACGCGCACCACACCAAAGGCTTTCATCGTTCTGAGCGATGATGACACTACGGTGCTGCCTGCCAACGGAACAAACTATTACTTTGAACTATATCGCCATGACGTGCCTGCTGCGCTCCATGTATATCCTTCGGGAGGCCACGGCTGGGGCATGCGCTCGTCGTTCGCCTTCCACAC
>CAZPNJ010000309.1:0-2239 GCA_964587765.1 uncultured Prevotella sp. | reverse complement strand
TCAACTTTATGGGCAACGAGTTTGGTCACCCTGAGTGGATTGATTTCCCACGTGAGGGCAATGGCTGGAGCTATAAGTACGCTCGTCGCCAGTGGCATCTTGTTGATGACAAAGAGTTGTGCTACGACTATTTGGCTGAGTTTGACAAGCAGATGCTTGCCGTAATAAAGAGTGAGAAGAAGTTTAACGAGACTCCCGTACAGGAAATATGGCACAACGATGGCGACCAGATTCTGGCATTCAGCCGTGGCGACCTGCTGTTTGTGTTCAACTTCTCGCCCTCACAGTCGTTTACCGACTACGGTTTCCTTGTGCCGGCAGGCTCTTACAAAGTGGTGCTTAACACCGATGCTAAACTGTTTGGTGGCTTCGGCTTTGCTGACGACAGCGTGGAGCACCTCACCAATTTCGACCCACTTTACGCAAAAGATAACAAAGGCTGGCTGCAGCTGTATATACCAGCGCGCTCAGCAGTAGTATTAAAAAAATGAAGGGAAAAACAAAGTGAATTAGAAGGGAAGTAAAAGTGATAATAGAAGGGATTGTAATGTCACTATCACTTCCCTATCACTTCACTTATAATTCCCTTATAAATCTCTTAATAAAAAAGAAAGATGAAGCAAGATAAGTGGATAAACCTTTTATGCGCAGTGCTGTTTTGCGCCTTCACGTTCATTTATCTATTTTTTTATCAAGCCGATGTGCTGGCTTACGGTCAGTGGCGGCTTTCGTATGGTGTCACACATTATAATAATGTGGTTGGCACCATAGTTATTGTTGTTACGCTGTATCTGATGCGAGTGCTCATGTGCCGCACTGGGCGCAATGCCGAGAGCGTGCCAGCGCTGACCTACTTGCCGTCAATGCTGTTTCTGGCGCTGATAACGGATATAGACGAACACATTGTTGAGCAGTTCTCGTTTATAAAATACGGACTGCTATTGTTGGTATATGTTGGTGCTTTCCTGCTGTTGGCGTGGCTCATAAACTCGTGGTTTGGCGAGGGGCTGAAGCGCTCCAGCCAACTGGTGCGTGCCAACGTGAATGCACTGATTATGCTTGCGCTGTTCATTTTGGTGGGCTGCGTTGGCAACTCCGACGGAATGTTTCACCAGCGCCTGCGCATAGGCAGATACATTGCTGAGGGAGAGTTTGACAAGGCTTCTCGTGTGGGTGAAAAGGCTAACGAGGCTGACTCTATGGTGACAGCTCTGCACGCCTATTCAATGGCTCGCGCCGGAATTATCGGCGAGGAGTTTTTTGAGCGCCCTAACTGTGGTTCATCGGCAAACATTATTCCGCAGTGGCAGCTCAATATGTTTATTAATGCCTCTGAGCAAGGCGATACCACCGCCTTCAGCACTAACCAGATAACGTTTATTGCGCCGCTGACGGGTAAATACCAGACTCTGAGCCGCAAGGACTATTACGACTATGCGCTTACGGCATTGCTGCTCGACCGCAAGATAAATACTTTTGCTCGCTGCTTGCCACGATATTATGTAAAGCGCGACACCACTGGCGAATATCGTTCACGCATTGACTCAGTGCAGCTCATGCCTAAACATTTCCGTGAGGCGCTGTTGCTCTATACCCGTCTGCGCTCCAACCCGTCTATCACTTACAGCAACGTAACCATGGACGCTGACTTCAACGACTTTGCCGTAATATTGCGCCAGACCAACGACCTTAAAGAGCGTCGCAAGCGCCTGCGCCAGTCATACGTCAACACCTATTGGTACTATTACTTCTTGAAATAGAAAACATTCGTCGCGCTCGTTGACACCGCCCATGTTGAGCGTGTTGTCACGGCAATCATCAGCCTAAAGCCCGGCACCCGCCTTCACCCGAAGATCAAAACAAACTGCGCAAGTGGCTTGCCACCCGCACTCCCGACATAAAGCTTGTCATCGCCAATTTGTAATAATCGGCAAAACCAATATAATACACAAACAGTTTCCACCTCCTTTATAGTGGAAACTGTTTTTATTGTATTGTGTATGTCAGGCGATTTCTAACCAAACATAGAAGCATTTGAAGACGAGTAGTATCTTAGACAATGCACGGAAGTTTAATAAAAATGTATTATATCGTTTGAGTTAAGGATTTTTTATTTATATTTGCAACGTGTTCCGAAAGGAATCATGGCTCAATATCTACGAATCACCACCTCGAAGAAATAAGAGAGCCAAACTTACACAAGAGCGTGTGCGCAATATGCGCAGACGTTTCTGCGGTG
>CAZPNJ010000308.1:0-2242 GCA_964587765.1 uncultured Prevotella sp. | reverse complement strand
GAGCCGCTTTCATATGTGCCGCCGGCAGCCTGCCCGCATATGGCCGCAAGAAGATTATGCGACAATATTTCGGACAGGCAGACACTCAGATGCCGATATGGCAAACGGTGCTGCTGTTCCTGTTGTCGGCCGGCACGTCGCTAAACAATGGACTCAAGGTATTTATGTCGGCGCTTTTCGTAAATGGTCGCCGCACGTTCCGTCCGGCTTACCTTCTGTTGGCTATATTCCTTCCAACCATTGGCATCTGGTATTTCAGTAAATGGGAGTATGGTGCTATGGCTGCGCCTCTTGCCAAAGAGCGTCGCGAGGCAAAGATTAAACAGCGCACAGAGCAGCGTAAACGTCAGCGAGAGATTGCCCTTCAACAAGCGCACCGCGACTCTATTGCAAACGCATCGCTCGCCGCAGAAGGCAAACATCTGACCCCGACAAAGCCCGCCACTAAACCAGCGGCGAAGAAGAAACGTCAGTGGACTGGCACTCCTATTTCTAACGACGAATATTGGAAATGGACCGATATAACCACGTCGCGCCCTAAGGCAATAATCGATAACCTCTTTGGCGAGTCAATACAGTTGCACCAAGACTATCTGCTTGGCGACGTGATGCGCGGCCGTCCCATACTCGTCAGTTATCGATATTCATATCAATATGCCGTTGAAGGCATAATAATGTTTTTGTTCATTTCAGGACTGATAGTTGCAATTCACCAGCGTTTCGTTCAGATGCTTCTGTCGTGGTTCTTGCTTGACATGGCACTGCATATCGGACTTGGCTTTGCCATAAACGAGGTGTATATCATGGCGGCACAGTGGATTTATATCATACCCATCGGCATAGCCCTGCTCATGCGTGTAATCAACCGCCACTCGCTGTTTGTCTTACGCACCATAGTCACCGCCCTCACCCTCTACCTCTTCTTCTATAACGGCGCCCTCATAACGCAGTATCTGCTGTTTTAATAATATTTTGGGCATAAAAATTTGGTGTTAACGAAAAAAACAGTACCTTTGCACCCCGAAAGCGTGAAACTCGAAAGAGCAATCGCATTTTATTGATATAATTAAAAAATAAAAGTAAAAGATTTTTATTGTACCAGTAAAGGACGGAGAGAACATCGAAAGAGCTCTCAAGAAGTTCAAGAGAAAGTTTGAGAAGACAGGTGTTGTTAAAGAGTTGCGTTCACGTCAACAGTATAACAAGCCAAGTGTTCTGAAGCGTCTCAAAATGGAGCATGCTATTTACGTACAGAAGCTCCGTCAGGAAGAGGAGTAATACCCCGCAAGGATAAGTTACTCAAACAACAAAGTTTTTAACCCCTTTAAGAAAGGTAGGGCAGAAACACTAAGAAATAGATTAAATCACAACATCATAATTTGTTCGCATTTTTGAGAGGCTGTGGCGCTGAGTGAAGCGGTGTAGCTTCTCTTTTTTTACGCCTTTCCACGGGTCGTTTGTGGTTAAATCCTCGCTATGGCTTTTGGGAAATCATAGAATAAAAAGGCTATGCTTTCTGACAAAGAATGTTAAACCGCCAAAAGTCCGCCAAAAATGAATAATGGTGAAGCTGCGAAATAAAAGAAAGTCGCTGTATTTCAGCGACTTTCCTTCGTTCTAACCTTTCGGTTCTTCTGTCGGGATTACTGGACTCGAACCAGCGACCCCTACGTCCCGAACGTAGTGCGCTACCAACTGCGCTAAATCCCGATTGCAAGTGTGTGGTGCAGGGCGCTATGCCCATTTCCTACTCTTTGGCGATTGCAAAGATACAGCTTTTATGTGAAACGGCAAACTTTTAGTTACGCTAATACTATTTATCATCGTAATGCCCATACGCCGTTAGAACAAGCACTACCACTTCCGCATCATGTATTTCATAGACCAATCTATGTTTTGAAGAAATACGCCGACTCCACTGCCCACTTCTATTTCCTTTAAGCGGTTCAGGCTTTCCTGTACCAGTACGAGGATGTTCTTTCAGTTCTTCTATCAGTTTCTGCGCTTTCATGAATACTTTGGGTTCTGACATTGCTAATTTAGCCATGTCCTCCTGCGCTTGTTCATAAAGTAACACCTCATAAATCATAGCCTTGTCTCCTTAAGAATTGCGTTAAATTTTCGTTTGGCAACATGGCAACAGCCCGACCTTTCTTTGCCTCGTCAACTCTATTAAAGAATTCTTCTTTGGTCATTAGCGTAGGGTCTTCTTTCTTTTGTGCCGCTAACCTTTTCAGAGCTT
>CAZPNJ010000307.1:0-2258 GCA_964587765.1 uncultured Prevotella sp. | reverse complement strand
CGATTATGCCCGTCACCTCTTGGCGACAGGTTCTTTTGCACATACGGGTTTTCGATGCGTTTATCTTGAAATGGTAATGCGCCAGAATACGCTTCAGCCTTGGCAATATGTCGTCAGCTTCCACAAGTTTGTTGGTACTTATGGTTATGTCATCGGCATAACGGGTATAGCTGTAGTCTCTGCCAAACTCCTTAGCGATGGCTATGTCCATTCCACGACACACTATATTGCTGATTATGGGCGAGGTAGCCGCTCCATGCGGCAAATAGTATTTTATCTTGCCATCGCTGTCCTTACGAGCCATGCAGCAGAGTTTGCCTATAGCCATGGCGACATCATGGTCAAGCCCGATGCCTTTACCTGTCAGGCAACCAACTATCTGAGGTAACGTTATGCTGGTGAAGAAATCGCTTATATCAGTGTTGAATACTCGTCTTTTACGAAGGTGAGGTCTTGCATTTGTTACTATCGAACGTCCTCTAATAAAACCGTGCGCATAGTCAGTCGGTCGGTAATAGTCGCTCAAAACCCATTTCAGATGCTGTTGTACCAATTTAAGTTGTAGCGAAGGGGCGTTTATAGTTCTATAGCCTCGTTTCTTCTTGGGTATCTTAAACTCGTGGTAGCGGGGGTCTTTGTCCTTTATGAATGGGTGAATAAGCCTATGAAGTTGCCATTGAGTAATTGGAGCGAAAACCTTTCTACAAAACCACCAATGTCTCACAGGAGTTTTTTTGTACAGTTTATAGGATTTGCTAAAAAGGTTAAGCAATTCTTCCTCAAATGCGAGTGCCTCTTGTGACTTTATCTTATTCCTCATATCAACAAACTAATTATCGCAACTAAAGCCAATTAAGAAAAAATGCCGGCGACAGTCTAACCCTTGATTTTCAGGACATTCCTGTATATCCGTCATGCGTAGCATGGGGCACAATGCGCTAAGCGCTTGTAATATATATGGACATTATGTATCCACTAAAGGGATTCCTGTCGAATGCGACAGCAAAGGTCAGAGATTTCGTCTCCGTTGAAGCAATTTAGCCTCAAGCGTCTAAACCTAAAGCAATTAAGCCTCAAGCAAGAATATGAAGCCGCCTGCCGCCAGCATTATTTTTTAATCTCGTTTCTTATAACTTATTGGTCATTATGTTGCGTTCATATCGTACTTTGTTTTATTTGTTTTGCAAAAGTATTGATAAGCCACGATACACGCAAATCTGTGCAAGGCTTGCAAAGCAATGTTTTCAGATATCACACTCAATGGTGACAAGGTTTCGGGGCAGACTTATTTTCTTGGCTTCGCCTCTGCGACCCGTTATGCAGTAATGGCGAGCAATGGTTTCGCCAAACTTTTCAAGAAAAGCTCCGTGTATGCGAGCACATTTCTCGTTGATGCTGTTCTTTAACGGATTTGTTACGTCATCAACGCTTTTCCTAACGGCAAATATGCTTGAGCGATTGGTTACCTTATCATATATCTTACTTAGTTCCTTGCGATAGTCGGGCAAGTTCTTAAAGACTATTCCCTCTGGGTGACGCAAAAAGAGTATGTAAACCGCCTTTGGCAGAGCCTTTAACTCAATCTCTATATTGTCGTAGTCGGGCAGCAATATGCGATAGTCTTTAGTTACGACAAGGCGACTCAACTCAACTTCAGTCTTAAATAGACCGCATATAACGCTTTCTTCAATGCCACATAAGCGCAGTTTCTCCACTCGCTCACGTATTTCGTCCATTATCTCAGCCGTTTCTTCATTGAAGCGTTTATCAGCCAAGCACTCATTCTCATAACTAAAAGAATACAGCGCCCCATCTTTCGCATAGCTGAAATACTCGTGTATCTGTCTGTCCACAGAGCGCTGCTCATTTGGCACAAGTCGTCGATAAGTGGCATAGTAAGCATATTCGCCGTTCACCTCTGTCACCATCGGACCTTGCACAGGGTCTTTGCAAAATCTTATTAACGCTGGTCCTGGCTGACATTCTGGCTGCTTAACGATATACTTGTTAAGCATATCGCTTCTGAGTGCGCCCATATCGGCAGTGGCGCCATGCGCTTTAGGATTGTAATAGTCAATGATTTCCTTTGTCAGCAGACGTTTCTTCAGCGTAGGCAAGTAAATAAAGTCATAACCACGTTCCTTGAAATACTGCCCGATTTCTTCCTCGTTTTCACTGATATAATTATTAAAGAATGTGTCGTACTTATCCTCAATATATATTATCTGATGGCTGTTGGGCTTGAATGGCAAGCGAGT
>CAZPNJ010000306.1:0-2274 GCA_964587765.1 uncultured Prevotella sp. | reverse complement strand
TCCTCGACTGAGGCTCGACATTCGCCGCACCTCGTGGGGCTCTTACGGCGCTTTCATTGCCCTCGCCGCTGACTATGGAAAACTCGCCAGCGACAATACGCTGAAAGGGGCGGAAATACAAATGGGAATTACTTTTTAATGAATAATTTATAATTAACAAATAGCCCTAACTAACAATATAGTTCCCCCTTAAAGGGGCGGAGGGGGCTTCAAATAACAAAAAACAATGAAGAAAAACTTTTTATCACTAATGATGGCGATATTTGCCATTGGCTTCGGCCTTACATCGTGCAACGACGATGACAACGACACAGTAGTTAACTTTGTAGATAACGTGGTGCGCGTGAGTCTGCCGCTAAACGTTGACAGCGCCGAACTGGTCAGTGCGACTGCTACGCTTACTAACGTACAGACTGGAAAGACTTACACTTCAAGCGAATTTATTCTGGTTGATGGCGAATATATTGATACGCTAAATGTGCCAGAAGGTATTTACAACATTGACGTAGAGGGCGAGATGACTTACAAAATTACTGGCACTACAACAAAGAGTAAGGTTAAGTCAAGCAGCGAAAACGTAAACATCAGCAAGGCTGCCGCCATTGCCACAGGCGTAACCACCGAAACAATTGCTCTGAACACCTATAATGCTCAGGCTGGCTTCGTCATTTCAGAGATATTCTGCGCTGGCACTAAGACTCCAGAGGGCAAGCAGTACATCAACGACCAGTACGTTAAGATTGCCAACAACAGTGACGACACCCTCTATGCCGACGGCTTGGCATTCGTTGACTTTGAGTTTATGAGCGACGACAAGCAAGACTACACACCAAACATTATGAGTCAGGCCATAAGCATAAGTGCCATGTATCAGATTCCGGGCGATGGCGCTACTTATGCTGTAGCACCTGGTCAGGAATTGTTGCTTGCACTCAATGCCATCAACCACACAGCCGACTCGCTCAACCCAAATTCTTGCGACTTGTCAAAGGCTGACTTCGAGTTCTACAACCAGTCTGAAAAGGTCAGCAACGTAGATGTTGACAACCCTAATGTGCCAAACCTCATCTGCTGGAACACCAACTCTGGCTCTTACTATGTTTTGCACAACCGTGGTTTCCACAGTTATGCGCTCGTTCGTCCTGAGGTTGACTCTGCGACATTCCTTCGTGACTACAAATATAATTATGAGTGGATTTTCACTTTTGGTGAATACGTCATTCCACAGGACGGCGAGACTTGGAAGATACCAAACTCTTGGGTTGTTGACGCTGTTGACCAGAGCTACAAGGGCGGTTGGGCTTGGAACGTTATGGACGCAAGCCTCGACGCTGGCTACACATACGTCAGTGAGAGCAAGAGCGATGCCACACGCTACGGCCTGTCAGTAATTCGCAAGAAAGAGAACGGTAAATTTGTTGATACCAACAACTCTACCAACGACTTTACGCCACGTGTTAAGGCTTCAATGTTGAACAAGTAAAAACATACGATAATATCATAATGAACAGAAACATAAGACAAGCACTTTGTCTGTTATCTATAGCGTTGCTCCCTGCTTCGGTATCGGCTCAGATACTGAAGCAAGACGCTTCGTTTCGTACGGGCAAACTAAAGAACGGACTAACATATTACATTCGTCACAACCACCAGACACCTAATGTGGCTGACTTCTACATTGCGCAGAGGGTCGGCTCTATTCAGGAAGAGCCTCGCCAGCGTGGCCTCGCTAACTTCTTGGAGCACATGGCATTTAACGGCACCAAGCACTTTCCCGGCACTGACAAGCAGCCCGGCATTGTGAAGTGGTGCGAGACGGTGGGCATAAAGTTTGGCGCTAACCTTAACGCCTATACCAGCGTTGACGAAACGGTTTATAACATCTCGGCAGCACCCACGCAGCGTGAGGGAGTAATTGACTCTTGCTTGCTTATACTCCACGACTGGAGCCACTATCTGTTGCTTACCGACGAGGAGATTGACAAGGAGCGTGGCGTAATTCACGAAGAGTGGCGCACTCGCCGTGCCGGCATGGCAGTGCAGCGCCTTATGGAGCAGGCTATGCCAATAATCTATAAGGGGTCAAAATATGAAGATTGTATGCCAATCGGCTCAATGGACATCGTTGACCATTTCCCATACAACGACCTGCGCGACTATTACCACAAGTGGTATCGTCCCGACCTTCAGGCTATCATTGTTGTTGGCGACATCGACGTTGACAAGATTGAAAAGAAAATTAAGAAAATGTTCTCGCCAATACCTATGCCAAAG
>CAZPNJ010000305.1:0-2292 GCA_964587765.1 uncultured Prevotella sp. | reverse complement strand
AGTGCTACGGCAACTATGGCGATATCTGAATTGATAAGGGTATCAACGCCCTCACGATGTATTCTGATCTTCTTTATCTTGTTAAACTTGCGTATCATAGAGTGTTACAGGTTATGCTTTTACCGTGAAAGTTATATATAATTAATGTATTTATCTCGTGCAAAGTTATGAATAAAAAAACACAATAACGAACTAAGTGTAAACAAAATGGTCAAATCGATCTTTTTATGCGAAAATAAGAAGAGCGCAAGCCACCAGAATGGGAAAATATTAGTAACTTTACCGACAAATTTTATCACCAACAAGAAAAATGGAAGATTTCGTTCACCTACACGTTCACACATATTATTCTTTATTGGACGGCCAGTCGCCCGTTGGCAAACTCGTTGACAAAGCTATAAAAAACGGTATGCGCGGAATGGCTATCACCGACCATGGCAACATGTTTGGCGTGAAAGAGTTGTATAATTACTGCAATGGGGTGAACAAAAAACGCAAGGAGGAAGGGCTGGAGCCTTTCAAGCCGATATTTGGCTGCGAAATGTATGTGGCGCGCCACTCTATGCACGACCGCAACAAAGCCAACGGCGACCAAAGCGGTAACCACCTGATAGTGCTGGCAAAGAACAAGCAGGGATATCAGAACTTGATTAAACTGGTGTCGCGCTCATGGACAGACGGTTTCTACATGAAGCCACGTACCGACCACAGCGAGCTGGAGAAATATCACGAGGGACTGATTATCTGCTCGGCATGTATAGCTGGCGAAGTGCCTGAAAAGATACTGAAAGACGACATCGAAGGAGCACGCAAGGCAATAGAATGGTTCAAAAACATATTTGGCGATGACTACTATCTGGAAATTCAGCGCCACGAAGTAAAGAACCCTATGATAAAAGCCAACCGCGAAACATTTCCATTGCAGCAGAAGGCTAACCGTGAAATAATAAAACTTGCAAAGGAATACGGCATAAAGATAATTTGCTCAAACGACAGCCACTTCGTTGACGAGGACAATGCCGAGGCACACGACCACCTGTTGTGTCTTGCCACAGGCAAAGACCTTGACGACCCCACCCGTATGCTATATACCAAGCAGGAGTGGTTTAAGACACGAGAGGAAATGAACGAGGTATTTGCCGACATACCTGAAGCACTGGCTAACACGTGCGAGGTTCTCGACAAAGTGGAATTCTACGGCATAGACAGCGCCCCTATTATGCCATTCTTCCCTATTCCGAAGGAGTTTGGCACTGAGGAGGACACACGCCAACGCATCACCCCAGAACAACTGGTACAGGAATTTACCACCGACGAAAACGTCAACGAAATATACACCCAAGAAGAGAAAGACGCCAAGGTCAAGAAACTGGGCGGCGTGGATAAGCTCTACCGCATAAAGTTTGAGGCTGACTATCTGGCTAAACTTGCCTACGACGGCGCAAAGCGACTATATGGCGACCCACTCACACAAGACGTGGCAGACCGCATAAAATTTGAACTGCACATAATGAAGACTATGGGTTTCCCGGGCTACTTCCTTATAGTGCAAGACTTCATTAACTCTGCCCGTGACGAACTGGGCGTAATGGTAGGTCCGGGACGTGGTTCGGCGGCAGGTAGCGTAGTGGCATACTGTCTGGGTATCACCAAGATTGACCCAATGAAGTATGATTTGCTGTTTGAGCGTTTCTTAAACCCTGACCGTATATCATTGCCTGATATTGATACCGACTTTGATGACGACGGTCGAGGCAAGGTGCTGGAATGGGTTGAAGACAAATATGGCCACGACAACTGCGCACACATTATAACATACGGCACTATGGCAACCAAGAACGCCATAAAAGACGTGGCGCGCGTAGAGCAAGTGCCTCTGCCTGAGGTGAACGCTATTTGTAAAGCCATTCCAGATAAACTGCCCGAAGTAGATGGCAAGACACCAAAGATGAACCTGCCAAATGCCATAAAGGCTGTGAAAGAACTGCAAATGGCGGAGGCAAGCGCCGACCCACGCATGAGCAACACCATAAAGTATGCAAAGATGCTGGAGGGAACAGTGCGCAACACGGGTATTCACGCCTGCGGATTCATCATCTGCCGCGACCCAATCAGCGACCACGTGCCAGTGTCGGTGGTCGAAGACAAGAACGATGCAGGCCACAAGCTGCACTGTACGCAATATGACGGTCACGTGATTGAGGAAACCGGACTTATAAAGATGGACTTCTTGGGACTGAAGACCCTGTCTATCTTGAAGGAAGCGGTGGAGAACGTACGTCAGACAACGGG
>CAZPNJ010000304.1:0-2310 GCA_964587765.1 uncultured Prevotella sp. | reverse complement strand
CAATGCGTCAGTTTTAGTTTCTGCGGCTACCTCTGCTACTGGTAAATCTTTGGTTGTAAGTGAGACTGCTGTACCATTAGGAGCAGACATACTTACATATCCATCATTTTTGCAGTCACCCCAACCACCATAGATAAAGGAAATGGTGTAGTAAGTATCAGCATTCAATGGCATTGTGTAACCAGTGGCATAACCATAGTAAGCTGACTGCTTAGTAAATAAAGCTTTGCCAGATGTGGTGGCGGCCAAACCAGGGTTTGAACCGTTCATATATCGAACGTTATAGCCATCAGCAGCAGCGTCTTTCACTCGTTGCCATCCAATAGGATTAACGTTTCCAGCTTGCCCACTATAGTCATATTTAAAAGAACCATCAAAAACAGCATTGACTTCAGCAGCATTAGCAGTCATAGTCGTGTTCAAGGTAGCGGTGAGAGCTTGTACAGTTGCTTGTGAGTTATTTGCCTCCTGATTAATTGCCTTTGCTTCAGCAAGAGCCTGGATAACTTCAACATAATTGTATGGTGCATACTCGCCAGCATCGAAGCCCCAGGTAATGTCCTGGGCAGTAGAAATGGCCGAATTTAAAGCGGTATAATCAGATGCCGTTGCGAAGGGAGAACATAGAATTTGAACCTTATCAATGAAAAGGTGTGGATTTGCACCAGAACCATTGCCATTGGATTTATAACCTATGCGTATCTGGCCTTTAGTAGCAGACTCAAGAGTAAATGAAGTAGTGAGTGTCTGCCAAGACCCTGTAGAAGTTGGAGTTGCCATCGTAGAAGCTGTACCCTCATCTGGAGTCCATCCGAAATAAGTGGTCGTGGCGGATGTTCCACTTTGGTTATACACTGGAATATTAATGGTGTAAGCACCAGGCTGGAGAGTAACCTCTTGGTAGTAATAGCCACCTGCACCCCACACACTAAAGAAACCAAGACAGTTTCCGCTTTGGTTGTCAGGGTCTGCGGAAGGGGCACCCATGTCATTGCCTTTAAGATGAGTTGAAGAGCCATACGCAAAGACTCCTCCAGCATAACCGCCTTTGCTAGTACCAGATGTATTTGTTGCAGTTACAACACTCGTCCATCCATCTACAGACTGGAAGTTACAAGGTGACCCATCCTTGTCATAACCATACAAATAAGTACTGGTCAGAGCGGTTGTCTGTGAGAAATCCGCATTTGTCAAGTACGTACTCGTGACATCCGTTTGTGCCCTTAGCCCAAGGGCACTCACGACGCAAAGCGCCGCGAAAAGTAGTTTTCTTTTCATTTAGTTTGTTTTAAGTTAGTTAATTATAATAGTAGTTATCTCTGTCTTCGCGACAAAACAGGACGCATAACACGTCCAAACGGACGTAAAGTTACAGAAAATAAGAGCTATTACCCCCCCCCACGCGTTAAACTTTGTTAAAAGCAATAAAAAGGCGGGAGCCGGGGAGAAGAAGAAAGAAATTAGCATAATTAGAATAATTTTATCCACAAATTAGAAAGGAATTGGACTTTGACATGAGACAAAGTCATTTCTGTGATTTCTTGGACAAGCCAAGCGAGTAGAACTCGATTACTCGCACAGCGAGCGGCAAGCCAGTTACTGCCACAAAGTGGCATCCCATATAAGATAAAAAACGAAAGCTAATCGCACCAATTAATAATCGAAGTCCTGTTTTTCCCAGGCCTCCCAATCGGTCTCTGCAAGATAACGCTCCACTTGCTGCTTCAGCTCTACAATATCTTTATGGATTACGCTCCAAACGACGTCGCTGTCAACTCGGAAGTATTCATGAACAAGGAAATTACGCATATTGGCTATAACGCGCCAGTTGACCTCGGTATAGCTACGCTTGAACTGATCTGTCAACATACGTGCAGCTTCTCCAATAATCTCGATGTTCTTGACTATTCCGTAATACCGCATGACGTCCCGCTCCAACTCATTCTTTGACAAGTTGCCAGCATGTGTCTGCAGACGATTTATGGCCTCGAGAATGTGTTCGAGGCGCATCTTGTCTCTAAGTGGTTCTCTCATAAATCAGCTGTTTATCGCGCTCTGCACTTTCCCTGGCAAAGGGAAGCAATCCGCTGTCGGTGACCAGATCTACACGCTTGTGCAGGAAGTCTTGCAAGTCCAGATGCATTCCACTCAGTTGGAAGAGTCCTACGTGGGCCTCGCTGTCAAGAGAGACCATGATATCGACGTCGCTGTCCGGGCGTTCCTCCCCACGAGCGTATGAGCCGAAGAGCCATGCCTTCACGACGGGCTGCGTCTTGAAGTATTCGGCTATCTTACGAGTCATTGTCTGTG
>CAZPNJ010000303.1:0-2313 GCA_964587765.1 uncultured Prevotella sp. | reverse complement strand
AAGGCGAATGGACGGTTCACATAGTATTCAATTGTGTCAATTTTATAACTACCACCACTTTCTCCGCCAGCAGAACTTACCCAGCCAAACGAGGTAACGGCTGCACCCTCTGAGTATTCCTCGTTTATTGATAACTTTGCAGCCTGCATAACATTAGATAGTTGCAATGGCATCTCTGAAATGTACGGATATGTTGCCTCACTACTAAAAATCCTTTTTATACCCATTGACGCTAATGCCCCAGAAATTGAGCCCTTTGTAGAAATGTCAAATTTGGGTATCTTAACCTTAAGATAAGCGTAAGCGGGTCTTGTATCGCACCTGTAATATCCATTCTTAACAATAGTATCAATACACTGGTTTATATTCTTCCCTTCATTAGGCAATATGAAGAACATTTCAAAAGCGTCATTGCCAAACGGCAAACCTGCAATTGCGAAATCACTACAATAGTCATAAGAAAAATCACCAGGCGAAGCTGTCTTCATGTTCATCATTTCCACTTCTGAGGTTGTGCCATCATAGTTGTTAAAAGTTTCAATTTTAGTGTTCGCCTTATCAAACTTATATGTCCACATACCCTTAAAGTAAAGTGCGTTTATCAACATAAGTTTCTCAACATCAGAAACCTCATCCCCTAAAAATTTCTTTATCAGGTTATTTGTCTTCGCTGCGCACCAGTTGTTTATAGTGTCCTTTGCGTCCTTTGCATCTGTCTGCATTAGCTCTGCACTATAATAGTCTTGCAAAGTCTGCTTATAACTGTCATAAATGTTACCAGCATAACGGTTGTTCATCCACATCATGTTGGCAATACCCATCGTTGTAAAGTTATCAACCTGTCCCAAATGCGCCACCAACTTCTGGTATAGCGAATTCATGTCAGCGAGTTCACAATCATCAAGATTCATCGCCTTTAATATCTCTGCTTGGGTTTCTTGGTCAGCGCCATTCACCAACATTGCCAACGCATACGACAAGCTAAGTGGCGAAATTACATATTGCCTAGACCCATCTACATTCTCATTAAATGCCTTTAAGAACTTAAAGCCAAAGTCGATGCTTCCTTTAGAAATTTTCCACTCGTTCTGTGTCAACTGTATTCTATATACTTTGTTCTGTGTATCGTCAGCAGTATTTTCGGCTTCGTCATTTTGTTCAGTGACTGCCTTTGGCTTAACATACACTTCGTCTTTACTGCATGAATACATCAAGCATAAAAGCGCTACCGTAAAAATTAAGAACATTACCTTTTTCATTTTATTATTCCAATTTGTTTTATTGAGAGAAGGTACGATGGATTTGCACTTCTAACCTATCATTGTTGATGAATAATAATCGTTTCGTAAGTGTCTAGACATTGTATTTGAACCGTGTCTTCTCGACTTTCATCACTATTATTAGGCATTACGATAATTTTTATTTGAGAGCGGCCTTTCATTTCGTTTTTTGTATGGCATATGGAAAACCATGAGGTTACCAAATCCGAATACCGTGAATAATCTGACGTAACGTAACGTGCATCATATTTACCAAACCTCCATATCATAAAAATTTCGTAGTTGGTTATTGTTATGTAGTCTTCCCCCCCCTCATTAGGAAATGTTAGTATTGGCGACTTGTTAAATTTTATTGGTTCTGTATAATCATAACCAACATAATTGCTATCAGTACTTTCCACGTTATTTTGTTTAGGTGTGAGTTCTATAGCCTCATTATTAATATCTTTGCTGCAAGAAGTCATCGCACATAAAGATATTATGGTAATTATAAACGCTACTATCTGTTTCTTTTTCATATCTTCCTAATTCTAATTAGAATTGTATTACAGAAACGATTGTTGCGCCAGCAAAAGAATATGCAGGCTGACAAAAAAGGACATCTTTTCGTGGTGTGCCTGTTGTATTGGGCGCAGCAGTTATCTCCATTCTGCTTTGCCCCTCTTTTAATCCTTCCAATTCTCTTACTGTTAGCCACGAACTTACAAACACGCTATCCTTGCAGTTTGCATCGTACTCATATTTGTCCGTTGCCTCTTTGGGCAAGTGGTACATATACCATCTTTCATAATTATATACCGTCAAGGTATCAACGCCCCCTTCCTTACTGAAAGAATAGAATCCATCACTCTGTATCTCCAACCTCGGTTCCGTTGGATTTACAATCATACCATCTGACTTCTCATTATCATCTGAGCATGAAACTGCAAAGACTGACAACATAGCGAACAATAACATTAATTTCTTCATTTTCTAATCCCTCTTATTTATCTTGAATGATTGTTAATGGTCGTGAAGTTGTATATATTGAAAT
>CAZPNJ010000302.1:0-2374 GCA_964587765.1 uncultured Prevotella sp. | reverse complement strand
TTATCCGCAGAAAACACTGTACTTATTTTTAATTTCAGTGGACTTTAGATTTATTAACCGTGTTTTCCAACTGTAACTTCCACGGTTTCTGGCTCTAAGTATCGGGGTTAATATAAGTTAATTGCCTGTTTTTGGGTCCTAACTTACCCGATACTTGTCAAAATAAGCACTTAACCTGCTAAATATCAACTTGTTACACTCTTCTTCGCGAGAATGGCAATTTTGCGAGCAAACAAGTGATTGGTTCATTTCATTGGCCTTCTCGCAACGTATATTTATTCCAAAATTAACAGTTCGACCGCATAATTATGCAAAACTGCTCAAAAATTTAACAAAACAAATAGAAATTATGGTTTATGAACAAGCGCATTTGCCGTTTCATCAAAATCATTGGTAATAGCTTGTAATTTAGCATTACGATTTTCAACGATTATTGCTGCATAGAAACCCTCGCCTTCCACATTAGCGCTGGCTGTTCTAATAGTAAAACGATTTGGCTCTGCCGACTGCCGAAACCAACGAATAAAAAGACGATTGCGAGCAGCTTCACGACGGTCGGAAGTATCGCAAACGTAAAGCATAACATCTTCATTACTGATGAAAAACTCATCAATAATTGCGAAAAGCGTAAATCGTACATAAGGATCTTGCGGTGCTTGCGTGTCCTCTGCTTTAGAAAAACTAAATTGATAGGCCTCACAACCACCAATAGGACGTTCCTCAAAGAAACGAATCTCATAATGTAATCCGTGAACAGTTTCAAAGGCATAGCCCTTATTTACTCGGCTTACTTTATAAGGCGCTTTCTTGTTAATACGTTCTAAAGAAAACTCTTTCATACGGCTGTAGCAATTTTCTGAGCGATGTATTTACTTCTCAGTTCTTGTTGAAAGTCTTGCTGCCGCTTCAAAGCGGATTTAAGCCAATTGATGACTTCTTCTCTTTTCCTTTCCATAATATATTTGTCCTCCTTTCATTATATGATAATGCAAAATTACACTTTTTTCTTGAAAAACAAATTTTTGCTCCACAAATTAAGTTCAAACAACTCGTGTTTGAGCGTTTACTCAGATAGTATGAGAAGATTGCTTGTTTAAAATGAAATGCGCTCATTCTAAAGAAGAAAAGTGCGAAATAATTTGGAGGGTATTACAAACTTTTTCTATATTTGCAACATCAGGCACGTGAATGTTGAGCCGAGGGCGACTCATCTCCTTGCTTGAGACATTATATATTAAGCGTTTACTACGCTTGGTCTTGACTTCTCGAAATCTCGCAAGTTTCAATGACTGTCAAGAACAATGCAACGGTAGATGCCTACAAATATGGTTATTTGTATGTATGGGATTATTGTATTCCGATATATACTCAATCATATTATATGTGGGCTTCTTGTTGCTCGTTCAACAGTCATGGGCAATGCGAGAGCCTCGAGAAGTGGGATGAGCAGTGAGGGTCCCACGTTTTTTATATAATCACACTAAATTAATATAGCAACCGATGGTTATTGGGGCGTAGCCATGCAAAACTATTAAGTTATGAAAGTTACCGATTTTATTACTCTTGAACAAGCAAGAAGAATCTTAGACGATTTACGTGTTTTTAAGGGAGGTAAAGACAATCAATTTGATTCGCATGAATTCATTAAACTTTACCAAATAGCTTTTAATGCCAGTTATCACGACATGTACATTGTCGCATCAAGTCGTAGTTGCTCTTTCTGGGAAGTTGATAAACAGATAGGGAGATTCCTCTTAAACAATCACGAAGAACTCCACATCAACAAAGTTGGCAAAAGAAAGCGGAAAAGTCTTAATTCTTTTGGATATTTAAGCCCATGCCAACTATGGGAATTTGTTTAACCTAAAATAATTTTATATGAAACGACTTTTACTAATCATTTGCGCCGTATTGGCTATTTGTCAAGCGCAGGCAGAGACAGAAGTAACCGTAAATGGATTAAAATACAATCTTATCTCCGACAACACAGCAGAAGTTGGGTATCAATCAAGTAGTTCGCGTGGAAATATTACTATTTTGAATAGCATTGTTGACAATGGCAAAACCTACAGTGTTACGAGAATTGGCAGTTCTGCTTTCAATGGCTGCAGAGGGTTAACCTCCATAACCATTCCCAACAGTGTAACTACAATTTGCGATTATGCTTTCAATGGCTGCACAGGGTTAACATCCGTAACCATTCCCAACAGCGTAACGAGTATTGACTATGCAGCTTTCCGAGGCTGCAGTAGTTTGGTTGATATTTATACTGACTCAAAAGAACCTAAATCTAATATCGGGAATAAAATAGACTACAGCGTGAAGACTATATGTACATTACATGTCCCTATAGGCTGCAAAGCTAAATATAAAG
>CAZPNJ010000301.1:0-2383 GCA_964587765.1 uncultured Prevotella sp. | reverse complement strand
TGATCGCGTCGGCAGTGCTGAGCTTTGAGAGAAATTCGTTGACCTTGATCGTGCCGCTTGCGTAGGCTTCCATAAACTGATTGTATAGATCGCGGAAGGCGATCACGACATACAGCATCGCGCCAGCCGCAAAACTAAGCATATATGGCAGCATGGGCGTAAGTAGCCCCGTCAGTGCCACTACCAGCACGGCGCCAATCGGCTCAACAGCGCCGCTGAGACTGCCTATCACGAAAGAGCGCCAACGACTATTGCCCTCCGCCTTCATCGGCATAGAGATAATGGCGCCCTCTGGTATGTTTTGTATAGCTATACCCACCGCCATCGCCATCGCCGCCGACAGCGATATGCCAATGCCGCCCTGCAAGAACGCCGCCAGCACTACGCCTACCGCCATGCCCTCAGGAAAGTTGTGAATGGTCACCGCCAGCGTAAGCATTGCCGTGCGCGAGAGTTTCGACCGAGGACCTTCGGGCTTGTCGTCGCCCACGTGCAGGTGAGGCGTCACCATGTCTATAAACAACAGAAAGCCCATGCCCAGCAACAGCCCCACGGCGGCAGGCACTACCGCCAGCTTGCCCTTGCCTGCCCCAATCTCCATGCTCGGCAATATCAGCGACCACACCGAGGCAGCCACCATCACGCCCGAGGCAAACCCCAGCAGCGTCTTCTGCAACCGCCGCGGCATCTCCTCCCTCATGAAGAAGACGAACGCCGAGCCCAGCATCGTTCCCAAGAATGGTATTAAAAGTATAGCTATTATCTGATTCATGCGGCAAAGATAATGCAAAAACCTATAATTCTCCATTTTTGCCAGCCATTTCTTTATAAACCAGTCATTTTTGCCTCTCTCTTACCACCGTTTCAGGTGACTTGACAATCCCACTTTTTAACCCCCAAAGAAAAGACAAGTATGGCAGACGGCGATTTTCATTAAGACAGATTATGAAAGTCACGGGCCACACCAAGGAGACCACCCTCCTCGCCTATCTCTGCCAAAAAGACGAGGAAGAGGCTGACGAGGTGGCGTCAATCATTGGCGCAGGCATCTTTTAGGCGCACGGGCTTACTCAACCTTTAGCACTGTAGCGACTGCCTTTTCAAGGTCGGCGCCACTGAGCAGGCCTACTGACATCTGGGGCTGCCCCTCCATAGGAATGAACAGCAGCGAGGGAATGCTCTGTATGCCGAACAGTCCAGCCAGTTCCCGCTCTTTGTCAATGTCAATCTTATACACTACCAGTTTGCCGTCAAACTTCTCGGCAATGCTGTCGAGGCGTGGGCTCATCATCTTGCACGGGCCGCACCATGTGGCGTAAAAGTCTATTATGGCAGGCTTGTCGCCCAGATAGTTAAACTCGTTGGGGTTAGCCTCGTAGTTGGTTACTTTCTCAAGAAACATTGCCTTGTTCATTTCAATAGTGTTCATGTTACCTCCCGTTTTATCTGTTGTTTGCACTTTGTTGTCGGCTTGTCCGTTGCACGCCGCGCTCAGCGCAAGCGCCAACAGCAGCGTAAAAACAAATAATATTTTTCTGCTCATAGTCGTATATATAATGGTGTTGTCGTTCACAAAAATACAAACTTTCTTCGCAGAAAGAACTATTTGGTGATAAAAATCTCTTTTCAATGGTTCTTAAAGGCTCTTTTCAACTTCTCTTTGTATATTTGCAGAAAAAGTAAAGTATAATGAGTAAGACAAGTAAGAAAGAACTGGCAGTATCAGTCATAAAGTCGCAAATGAAGACCGCCGAGGGCGAGCCAATATACTATGTTCAGGGCAATCCGCAGATGGGGCAATACCCCTACAAGCAACTGCTCGAGAAGATTTCGTCTAACGCCTCAATAAAGCCGAGCGACCTCAGCAGTGCCTTTCGTGAGCTGGGCGAGGCGATACTCTCCGTGCTATTTGAAAACCATACGCTCTATATTGAGAACGTAGGCACATTCCGCCTTGAAATAGGCTTACAGCCATGGGCTAAAAACATAACCAACCCCGCCCTGATAACCTCAAGCGACATACACATTCGTGGCATACACTTCACACCCGACACGTTCATACAAAAGCAACTCAAGGATAACCAGTTCCGCTTCAAGGTAGTAAAACACACCGAGCGCATAAAGTCACCAGCGTACGGCACATACAGAGAACCACTGCGCAAATACTTAGCGGAAAACACATACATCACCCCATACACGTTTTCACTGAAGTTTGACACGTCTATACAGGCAGCAAGGCGAATACTGAAGTTTCTCAATGAAAATGAGGAATTTATACGCGAAGACAAGACCAACAGAATGAAGCTTTACGTGTATGTCAAACCAGATAAAAAGTGACCAAAAAGTTTCTAACGAGAAACTTTAAATATTCTCGGGAGAAACT
>CAZPNJ010000300.1:0-2387 GCA_964587765.1 uncultured Prevotella sp. | reverse complement strand
TTTACAGTTTTTCTAATGCGGGAATGTGTATTGTGCTGCGAGAAAGGTTGATTAGCCCGTCGGCGGCGAGGGCATTGAGGACGCGCGACACGTCAAGGCGCGAGTCGGCAGTTGCCTGTGCAAGTGTGCGCATGGTTATCTTGAAGGTTTTCTCGCCACGGGGCACGGCAGAGTGGCAGATGAAGAAGCGAACCACCCGGTCGCGGACAGTTTGGGGCAACACGTGCCATCGCATACGCTCACGCTTTTGTATGTCGGTGGAATAGATGTTCAATAGGTTGATGCGGAATATCTCAAACTTGCTCATCAACTCCACTACGTCGGCCTTTGCCATTGCCACAAGGTGACAATCGGTGGCTGTGGTAAAGGTTTTTGAGTAGTACTGAGATAGTCCAAACAAATGCTCTGGCTGTAGCATCATGGGCGCAGTGAGACGCTCGGTGAGGCTATAGCTGTGGTCGTCGGCAGTGGAATGACTGTATATGTCGCCGTCCATAAGGAATATTATCTTACAGCACTCTTCCATCTCTTTTACTATTGTCTTGCCCGCTTTAAGGCTCATAAAGTCGAGCCTTACATTAGCCACGATACGCTGAAGGTCAGCAGTGGTAAGTCCTTGAAAAAGGGGCAGACTTAACAGTTTATCGTAGATGTGCTGTTGCATAGTCAGTTTTTATCAGACTCTTTCAGATTGGGCGACTGCCATGTTGACAGTTTGCCGTTGGCATCTTCATAGATGAGATATGCCATAAGTTCGGGGTGGCGGCTTAGCACTTGCTTAGCCTTTTCCATGCCCATAACCATAAAGGCGGTGGCATAAGCGTCGGCAGTGGCGCAATTGTCGGCAAAGACGGTAGCCGACAGCAGGCTGTGCTGCACAGGGTAGCCCGTATGTGGGTCGATGGTGTGAGCGTATTTCTTACCACCCTTATAGTAGAAGTTGCGATAGTTGCCACTGGTGGCCATAGCCTTGTCGGTAATGTTCATTATGGTTTGCAACTCGTTGCCGTTGGCATCAGGGTTGTCGGTTGGTTTGGTTACGCCAATCTTCCATGGCAGTCGGTCTTGACTGAGACCTCGTGTTACTATCTCGCCCCCCACTTCAACCATGAAGTTTTCAATTCCCTTCTTTTGCAGGAAGCGCGCTATTACGTCAACGCCGTAGCCCTTGGCTATTGCCGAGCAATCAATCTGCACACGTGGGTCGCTCTTAACGATTTTGCCGTTTACCAAGTTCAGCTTTTTGTAACCAATAACATACATAAGGCTGTCGATGGCACTCTTTGTTGGCACCACATTGTTTTTAACGCCAAAGCCCCACACATTAACCAGCGGCGCCACGGTTATGTCGAAGTTGCCATCAGTCTGCTTTGAAATGTTTTGAGCCAATCCCAGCACCTCCGTCAGCATCTGGTCTGGCACGTCGGTAATGCCATTGTTGACCTTCACCAGCGTAGAGTTCTGGTTAAATGCCGACAGCGATGCGTCCACCTTGTCAAGTTCCTTGACTATCTCTGCTTGCAGGTCGTCGTCAGACTGGTATGTTACGTTGTAAACCGTGCCAAACACAAACCCTGAGTTGTGCTGATATGGCTTATTGTTTTGCTCTCTAATGATGATTATCGTGCCTGCTATCAATAGGCAGAGGAAGAGAGATTGTAAGATTCTTTTTTTGGTGAACATAATCGTATATTTTAAGGGCTAATTGCTAATTACGAATTGCGCATTGCTAATTACTATAGTTCTATCGTCACATTAAACGTGCCGCCGAGCCTTACGTTGCCCTGCTTGCCATAGCCTGGCACATACCAAGCGTTACCGTAAGGGCCTTCGTCGTGAGCCACACGGCGCTTGTACCTTGCACTCCAACCGAGGCGAATGCAGCGCCACACCTTTGCGTCGATGGTGAACACACCTTCAAGCCAGTGGTAATAGGCGCTGATGTCTTTAGCGCAATAGTCTGCCCTACCGCCCCAAACGGGATCGGTCATTCCGGGCGAAAAGAAGTCGTACTTAAACGAGGTGTAGCCATAGCGGAAGCCGGCGTATGCCCTGTATATGTCGTGCTTGTTTTTCAATATGTTGAAATCGCAACCTATGCGACCGTATGGCGCACTGGTCTTGTATGTTATGTTTGTGGTGGCGTCATCGGCATTGGCTTTGCCATAGCCCAACTCAAAAACCGGGAAGTATCGGTCTCTGAGGTTAACGCGCAGGTGACCCTCATACTGACCATAGTCTCCAGTCATAGCCTGCACCGGTCCGACCATGTCAACCGACACGGCAATGCCTCTGAACAGCGGCACTGTGTCAGCCTCTGTCAACGCCCCTATGATCTGAGC
Organism: uncultured Prevotella sp.; assembly: GCA_964587765.1. Taxonomy (GTDB): domain Bacteria; phylum Bacteroidota; class Bacteroidia; order Bacteroidales; family Bacteroidaceae; genus Prevotella. The sequence continues at coordinate 45 of CAZPNJ010000300.1, read as the reverse complement.
TGATGCCACTGTGTCAATGCACAAAAGTGCCACGCTACATACGAT
>CAZPNJ010000299.1:0-2393 GCA_964587765.1 uncultured Prevotella sp. | reverse complement strand
TAACCGTTTCAGAGCTTTCAATGCTTTTTTCATAAGGCCTTCGTCCTCGGCAATTATACTTAACTCACGCAATACTTGGGCGTTTATTTGTAATGCAGTCATTTTCTTGTCTCCTTTTGTTTTACGGGGGTAAAGTTACGCAATATTTTCTTTACGGCAAACTTTTGCAACAGAAGTTACGATTGAGAATGATTTGAAAAGTGATAACTTCTGACAAGTAAAAAGGAGTGCAACCAAATGGCTGCACTCCTTATTACTTGTTAGTTTTAATTACTACTTCGTCCAATTGTCAATTGTCAATTGTCAACTGTCCATTATCAATTATTACTTTCCGCTTGGCTGCAACATGAACTGGAAGGTGCGGTTGCCGTAGTGTACACGGTGTGCCGGCAATGCCAGTGCGTCGCGATTCCAAGAGTTTTGTCCACCAACACCTGCCTGAACAAGGTCAAGGAAGAGGTTAGTAAACTTTGACTTCTGCAACTGCTCAGGGTGACGCTGAGCCTTGTTCATGCCCTCGTCAAGTTCGTCAATGTCGTAGTGCAGTGCTGACGCTGTGAAGAGCGTGTCAGAATAGATGTTGAGCACAGGGCCCATCATGCCAGCCTGCTGCCAACAGCGAATGTCGGTCTTCGTACCAGTTTCCTGCGGACGAATATATGGATAGAACTGCTCATCAGCTGTTTGCGTATAGATGCCCATGCGCTGTGACAGTTTACGGTCAGAGTAATTCTCTATTGGTCCACGACCATAGAATGTGCTCTTATCCATAGAGTAAGGCATCTGCTAAACCATTCCGAAGCTAGGCAGGTCAGCAACCTTTGCCGTGTCGTTGGCAATCATCGACTCTGTTACGCAGAGTGTGCCGCCTGGGCTAACCTCGTAAGTGAGTTTCAGCGTAGCCTCAACCTCTGGCATATCGTATGTAGCGCTGACGGTAAGGTTCTTCTTATCAACATTCATGTCGGTGAGGTTCATCTTAGGATTGCGCCATACCTTAGCAAAGTGCTGAACACCTGCGCCCATATCATTGTCGGTTACCGCGCGCCAGAAGTTTGGCTTCAACGTGCCACCCTCGCCCAGCAAGTCTTTGCCGGCGAAGTGATATTCTGACAGCAGTCCTGTCTGGCGATTGAAGGCAATGTCGAAGTTGCTGCCAATGAAGCGCACGTCAACGTTCTTCTTGTTCTCAACCTTTACCTTGCTGTTGCCCTTTTCAACGACTATTGGCAGCATAGCGGCATTGTTGCCCTTGCTAACCTCAATCTGGGCGTAGCTGATTATCTGGTCGGCAGTCATCAATGGCTCAGCCTTCTTCAGACAGAAATCAATGTTTAGCAGCAGTTCCTTATTAGCGTTCTCATTAGCCACCTTGAATGGAATACCCATCTGCACTGTCTGCTGCGGGGCAACCTTCAGGTTCTCGATTACGCCACCGTCAACCTTCTTGCCATTTGCAAGCAAAGTCCAAACCAACTTAACGTTGCTGAGGTCACGGAAGAAGTATTCGTTCTTAACGCTTATTACGCCATGCTTTATGTCGAGAGGCTCAGCCCAGATGTTTTGATAGCAATAGCCGCAGTCATACATGTGAGGGTTAGGCACACGGTCGGGCGATACCAATCCGTTGCAGTTGAAGTTGTTGTCTGATGGGTCGTAGTTGTTGTAGTCGCCACCATACTTATATATAGAGCGTCCCTGAGCGTCCTTGCCATGAAGAGCCTGGTCAACAAAGTCCCAGATATATCCACCCTGGAACTTTGGATATTTGCGCACGAGCTGCCAGTAGTCCCACAGTCCACCGCCAGAGTTACCCATGGTGTGGTTATATTCGCACTGTATGAGTGGCTTCTGGTCTTCAGCCTTGTTGCTCTTTGAGTACCACTCGCAACCTGCGATGGTGTAATACATCGGGCAGAATATGTCGGTGTTCTCGCCACGTCCAGCCTGCTCCCACTGAACAGGGCGACTTGGGTCTTCGTTCTTAATCCACTTGTAAGCGGCGGTGAAGTTTGGACAGTTTACCGTTTCGTTACCCAAACTCCATACTATGATGGCTGGGTGGTTGAAATACATTGAAACATTGTGCTGGTTACGCTCAAGTATCTGCTTTGCAAAGAGCGGAGTCTTTGAGATAGCATCGGGGTGATAGCCAAAGCCGTGGCTCTCTTGGTTAGCCTCAGCCACAAGATAAATACCATATTCGTCGCACAGGTCATACCAAACAGGGTCGTCTGGGTAGTGGCAGGTGCGCACAGCGTTTATATTAAAGCGCTTCATCAGTTGCAAGTCCTGTATCATGCGCTCACGGCTTACTACATAGCCTCCGAAAGTTTCAATTTATTGCCGGTAGGAACCCTATATAAAGATAGCGTTGCCGTTCACAATCAAAT
>CAZPNJ010000298.1:987-2401 GCA_964587765.1 uncultured Prevotella sp. | reverse complement strand
GGTGTAACCCAGTACGAAGTACATGCCTGCTACGCCCAAGAGAACAAATAGCAGGAACGTAGCTGCGCGCATTATGCGCTTTGTCATTACGCACATTACTGCCGAACCTAAGATTATAGCAGCAAATATGCAGAACATTATTAATCTTGCCATTTCCTTATTTTGTTTTGGTGTTAAACTTACCGATAGTCTGAGGTGCACCACCGTCTATTAGGTTTGGCAGACTGCCACCTGCGTAAACCTCCTTGTCAAGGTGCATTACGAGGCTATCGCGGTCGAACACGCTATTCTCAAAATCGTTTGTAAACTCTATGGCGTCGAAGTTACATGCGTTAGTGCATAACTGGCAGAACATACAGTCGCCAAGGTCGTACTGGTAATCAACCAGCTGACGCTTCTTCTTGCCTGTCTCTGGGTCTTCCACCATCTGAGATAAAATCTTAATGGTTCCGTTAGGACAAGCTTTTTCGCACATGGTACAAGCAACGCACTTGTATGCGCCATTCTCATCGCGCTTGAAGACAAGACGTCCTCTGTGGCGCTTTGCCACATGAAGTGTTGTCTTGCGGTTTTCAGGATACTGCTCGGTGCTCTTTGGGGTGAAGTATTCCTTCATGGTAGTCTTCAGACCAACGGCTAAGGTTTTCAGTCCGTCCTTGATACCGCCGAAATATGAATTGTTGTTAGACATATTGTTTTTGTTTTATCCGTGAATACCGAAAGCCACGCAGATTGTCATCAACACGAGGTTGAGAAGTGACAGTGGCATGAGATATTTCCATTCCAATGTAAGTATCTGGTCAATGCGGAGGCGTGGGAAGGTCCAGCGTATCCACATCAGCAGGAATACAACGAAAGTAGTCTTGCCGAAGAACCATACTATACCAGGAATTAAGTTCATAATGTTGTCAAAAGCCTCAACACCAATATTTATTGGTGCCCAACCGCCAAGGAATACAGCTGTGGCGATACCAGAGATAATGAACAGGTTAAGGTATTCTGCCAAATAGAAGAAACCGAAACCCATGCCACTATATTCGGTGTGATGACCTGCTGTAAGCTCTGACTCTGCTTCTGCCATATCAAAAGGGCCACGATTAGCCTCAGCGTTGCCTGCAATAAGGAATACGATGAATGCTATTATGGCTGGGATATGACCTTTTACGATGAGCCAGTTCCAAGGACCAGTTTGTGCATTTACTATGTCGCTCATCTGCATAGAGCCTGTCAGTACAACGGCAGTGATAAGACAGATGCCAAGAGACATTTCGTAAGAAATCATCTGAACGGCACCACGCATAGCCGAAATAACTGAATACTTGTTGTTAGAGCCCCAACCTGCAAGGAAGATACCTATAACACCAAGTGAAGAAATGGCTGTAATGAGGAACAAGCCAACGTTAAAGTCAAGCAC
>CAZPNJ010000298.1:0-977 GCA_964587765.1 uncultured Prevotella sp. | reverse complement strand
ATACAGGAACTTGTCAGACTTCTCAACGAAGAAAATCTCTTTAATGAGCATCTTCAATACGTCGCAAACGACCTGAAGCGTTCCCCAAGGACCTACACGCACAATACCAAGTCGGCACTGGAAGTAGGCACATACCTTGCGCTCCATAAATATAAGGAACATGGCTATCAGCGCATAGGCTGTGAGCACTATAAGTGCTACAAGCACACATTCTATCAGGACAGACCAGAAGTTGTTTAGCCCAAGAGTGAATCTAAGCAACTGGTCGAACCAATTTGTAACTATACTAAAATCGAACATAATGTATTATCTGTCTATGTCAGGAATTACAATGTCAATAGATGCGCCAGTTGCTATAAGGTCTGCAATCTTCTGGCCACGCAGCATTTCGTCCATAGCTGAAACGTAGCTCAGACCCATAGGACGTATCTTCAAGCGGTAAGGACTCTTGTCGCCCTTGCTGTCGAGATAGACACCCATCTCGCCACATGAACCTTCAACAGAGTAATACCACTGTCCTTCAGGAACCTTAATGATTGGCTTCTGCTTTACATAGAAGTCGCCCTCAGGAATGTTGTCGATAAGTTGCTCAATAATGTTAAGGCTCTGGTACAATTCGCCAATATGATTCATGTAACGGCTCATATTGTCGCAACCGTCAGAAACGATTTCCTGCCAGTCAACCTTATCATACATATCGTAAGAGTGATATTTACGAATGTCATTGCTCCAACCGGAAGCACGACCTGTAATACCTGAACATCCGTAACTGATGATATTCTCTTTGTTCATATATCCTGTACCCTCAAGACGTTGGTGTGTTATGACATTGTTGCCATATACATCAAGATATTCTTGTATCATTGGGCGTAGATATTTGCATAGAGTCTTGCAGTTCTTTACGAAGTTAGGGTCGATGTCGTCCTGCAAACCACCAATACGGTAGTAGTTCTGGATAAGACGTCCACCAGTGGTTT
>CAZPNJ010000297.1:1772-2417 GCA_964587765.1 uncultured Prevotella sp. | reverse complement strand
AAGAGCTTCGGAATAAGAGCCTTTGAGCGATTTCTTGTCCTGCCACCTTGTGGCGGGATTAAGCCAGTAACTTACTGTACTTCGGTTAGGCTGCAAGAGCGTAATTAGTTTCGCCAATTAAATTGTTGATGACTGCGATTATGGAGATAGCCAACGAGGCTCCGCGTGCTTACATACCATCTCGTCCCGCTGTCAAATCCAGACAGCCCCAATGATTATGCTTGCTTATCGGTTGCAAATATACTATGCTTTCTGTAATCGGCAAAATATATTGCGTGAAATTGCTTAGTTTGCGCTCTGGAACTCTTCGAGGAAACGAACATCGTTTTCAGAGAACAGACGCAAGTCAGACACTCTGTATTTGAGGTTGGTGATGCGCTCAACACCCATACCAAAGGCGTAGCCGCTGTAAACCTTGCTGTCAATGCCGCAAGCCTCAAGTACGTTAGGGTCAACCATGCCGCAACCTAAAATCTCTACCCAGCCAGTGTGCTTGCAGAAGCCGCAGCCCTCGCCACCGCAGATGTTGCAAGAGATGTCCATCTCTGCGCTTGGCTCTGTGAATGGGAAGTATGATGGGCGTAGACGAATCTTGGTGTCAGCGCCAAACATCTCTCGCGCAAAGGTCAGTAATACCTGCTTCAG
>CAZPNJ010000297.1:571-1762 GCA_964587765.1 uncultured Prevotella sp. | reverse complement strand
ACGTTCTTGTCGATATACAGACCTTCTACCTGATGGAAGAAGCAGTGAGCACGGGCTGAAATAGCCTCGTTGCGATATACTCTGCCCGGTGTGATAACACGGATAGGTGGCTGGTGTGTGCTGAGATAATGAGTCTGGTCGTTAGATGTGTGTGAACGAAGTAGAATATTCTTTGTTACATCGTTAGGGTTTGTCTCAACAAAGAATGTGTCTTGCATATCACGGGCAGGGTGGTCGGCTGCGAAGTTCAGCTTAGTGAATACGTGCAGGTCGTCGTCTATCTCAGGACCTTCTGCCAAGGTGAAGCCCATGCGATGGAATATATCTACGATGTCGTTCTTCACAATGGTGAGTGGGTGGCGTGAGCCAAGACCGATAGGGTAGGCTGTGCGTGTGAGGTCAAGTTCCTCGCTGCTTTCGCTGCCCATAGCAGCCTGCTCTCTGAGGTCGTTAATCTTTTGCAGAGCCTGCTGCTTCAGTTCGTTTATCTTCATGCCGACAGCCTTCTTCTGGTCGGCTGCGACGTTACGGAAGTCTGCCATGATGGCGTTAATCTCGCCTTTTTTGCTTAGGTATTTCAGGCGTAGCTGTTCAACCTCTTCAGCGTTCTTAGCTGACAAGGTACTTACTTCTTTTAGAAGTTGGTCAATTTTATCTGTTATCATAGTTAGTCGTTTATTCTCAAATTAATTATCCGAGGTATTTCATAAGTATGCGTGCGTTGCCGCTATCGCGTAGCTTGGCAATACTCTTTTCTCTAATCTGACGTACACGCTCGCGTGTAAGTCCCAGCTGGTCACCAATCTCTTCAAGACCTTTCTCGTGGCAACCTATGCCGAAACATTCGCGTATGATAGTAATCTCACGCTCTTTCAGCACGTTCTTCAGCACTTCGTTCAGTTCCTGTGCCATTGACTCGTGGTCAACCTGTTTGTCGGTGCGAGTGTCATCGCCAGAAGGCATTACGTCAAGCATACAGTTGTCTTCGCCGTCTTGGAAAGGGGCGTCGATGCTGACGTGGTGTCCGTCTGCCATAAGGCTTTGACCAATCTTTTCCTCGTCAATATCCGTAGCTTCAGAAATCTCTGAAACAGAAGGGTGACGCTGGTTTTCCTGTTCAAAGCGGTTTATTTCGTGATTGATTTTATTCAGAGAACCCACCTGATTAAGTGGAAGTCTGACGATACGGCT
>CAZPNJ010000297.1:0-561 GCA_964587765.1 uncultured Prevotella sp. | reverse complement strand
TTGAAGTATGCTCTGGCGAATCCACCATACAGCGTATGAAATGAATTTGAAACCACGAGTTTCGTCAAACTTCTGTGCGGCTTTGATAAGTCCGATGTTGCCCTCGTCAATAAGGTCGGTAAGGGTTAAGCCTTGGTGCTGATATTGCTTAGCTACAGAAACGACAAAGCGCAAGTTGGCAGTAACGAGTTTGTCTTTTGCTCGTTCGCCTTCTGCTCCTCCCTTCTTAATTTTCTGTGCTAATTCAATTTCCTCGTCAATGGAAATTAGTGGTGCGCGTCCAATCTCAACCAAATACTTGTCTAATGCTTCACTTGAACGATTGGTGATGCTTTTCTGAATCTTTAGTTGTCTCATTCCTTATCTTGTCCTTTGCAATTATAATTGGCTATGTGACAGTATGTTATCCTCAACTGCCTGCACAAAGCCTTGCAAAGATATAAAAAATATGCATACGTGGTACTCTGAAAGTGTCTGTTTTATGAATAAATAACAATTCGGAAACCATGGCGGATTCCATAAGCAAGTGCAAAATTAGTAATAAGTCGTGGAAATCATATC
>CAZPNJ010000296.1:2018-2448 GCA_964587765.1 uncultured Prevotella sp. | reverse complement strand
AGACATGTTATGGTACCCGATATAATCAATCAGGTCACTTATATTGCCCTTACGTTCTTGTTCGTTGCCCGAAACAACGAGATAGAAATGCTTCTTTGCCCTTGAGATGGCTACATTGATTAAATTTGCGTCATCGCTGAACTCTGTTATCTGGTCATCCACGACACTCATGATAATGGTATCTTTCTCACGCCCTTGATATTTGTGGATGGTGGCAGTCTCAATCGCTGGAATCTGGTGATTGAATTCATCTACTTGGCTATTATATGGCGTGATAATTCCGATTTCCTCCGATTCGTCCAACTCTGGCAACAATTCTTCCTTGACCACATCTATTTCACGCTGATTATAGTTACCACGGGAATGAATACCAGGTACGGTCCTTATGGCCATCATCACATTTTCCTCTCCATGGTCTTCTGTCATGATA
>CAZPNJ010000296.1:1574-2008 GCA_964587765.1 uncultured Prevotella sp. | reverse complement strand
TGATAAGCAGATTGCCACCGTAGAAACGCTGGTTGCAGAAGTTGATGATTGTGGGGTGACAACGGTAGTGCTCCCTTAAAAGCGTCTGCTCCACGTCAGGAAGAACGGTACAGATGGACTGCAAGAAACTATAGTCAGCACAATTGTAACCTCTTACAACCTTATATTCTGAGAAGATGCCATTAAGTTTAATTCTGTCCTCCTCAGTCACTACATTAGGCAGCTGCATTGTGTCGCCAACGATAACCGCGTTTTTGGCACACGTCAAAGCCAAAGCACCAGTCTCTATCGATACCTGTGATGCTTCGTCCATAATGATGTAATCGTAGGTTTGGTCGGGAATAGCAGTGCGTGCCGAAAAGGTCGTACTCAATATTACAGGATACTGTTTACACACGTCTTCTGCATATAACCATAATTCCTTCACGTTATGA
>CAZPNJ010000296.1:0-1475 GCA_964587765.1 uncultured Prevotella sp. | reverse complement strand
GGTATTTCTCATAGAGGGTATTTTTCAACAGACTCATGGATAACGACGCAAGACTGGAGGTCATGGTATTTGCATCCATAGATTTCAACTCCGATTCCACTTCATTGATGCGGTCGTTTAACTCTTTTAGACGTGTGATGTAATACAAAGTCTGCAACTCCAAGACGGTCGCCTGAATGTTTTTCTTGTCAAAAGGATGCCTTGTGCCAAGAATATACTTTCGCATGATAGTCATCCACGTCCATTTAATCTGTTCTATCAATCTGCCGAGAAAATGATATGGGGCTATGACATCATCTTCTGAATAAGCCTGATATTGTAGCCACAGTTTCATTATCCGCTTTGAACCGACACTTCTTTTCGCAGTCAATGTGTCATTCTCCATCTGATTGTCAAGCCTAAAGTGCCCCCATTCCAGTTTTACGTCCTCTATTTCCCGCTTCAAGGAGGCTTGTTCTTCTTGAAGTGCAAAAACCTTGTGCAATTCTTTCAGTAGGACACTTATTTGGTGTTTTTTCTGAAAAGTATCTTTCATGGAGATTTCCCATGAAAAGAGTTCTTGTGGTATCGTTGGCTGTTCTTTGATGAAGTTTTCTTTGTTTTCTCTCTTCCCTAATGGTGCCACAATAAAAGCAAGGCCATACTTTTGCAACTTCTCTAACACGTTTGCCGTTGCAGAATTATTATTAGATACCACCATCACTGTTTTTCCCTGAACGAGAATATTGGCAATGATATTTAGGATTGTTTGAGTCTTTCCAGTTCCGGGCGGGCCTTGAACAACGCTTATCTGGTTCTCGAAGGCTGCATTTACAGCCCTTTCCTGACTGGCATTGCAACCGAAAGGGAATATCAAACCAGACGAATTCATATGCCTCATCTTATACTTCACAGAATCAAGGTAGGGAGCAACTGCTAATGAATCGTCTATAAAATCTATTTTCTCATATAATGTGGGTAAGATGCCACCATGCTCTTCGTCTTTGCCTAACTCATTGACTTGGGCAATACGCTTTAGGTAGTCAAAAGAATTCCTTGCAATCTCATCACTAAGGCAGGATTCTTTCACTGTAATGCTACCATGCATATAGTCCTGCACATAGCCATTCGTGAAAGTTATACGCCAATGCGTTAATGTTCCCTGTTGAAACGAGCGTATATCTTCTACGCTATGCTGCTCATGTCCGCCAATATACACCTTACAATTCAAGTGGTCATGCCATACAGCGTTTTTTAGCACAACCACATCTTCATAGCGATAATGAAATGTCTTGTTACTATTCTTGTATTTGATAGCATATAGTCCCTTTTCCCCCAAATCAATCTTCTCAATTTGAAGAGCTTTGGGTTGCCCTTTTACAACTATGAATGTATGCAGGAAAGTCATCATTGTAATAATTTAATGGATACAAAGTTACTTGTTTTTATCCAAACTTGGAATAATATGCTAAGACATTTAGCAAACAATCATATTT
>CAZPNJ010000295.1:0-2470 GCA_964587765.1 uncultured Prevotella sp. | reverse complement strand
AATACCAACAAGCATTAGAAACAGCAACCGACATGGAGGTTGCAGGTGTGGTTCGTCGTCAGGGAGCGAAAGACAAGCCAGAGGAATTGGCTAAGTACGAAGTTGTCAGCGACATTAAGGAGTTGAAAGACGTTGACGTTGCAATCCTTGCATTGCCAACTCGCCTTTGCCCAGAATACGCAAAGCAGATAATTCCTTTAGGCATTCACACTGTTGACAGTTTTGACATTCATACAAGCATCTTGGACTATCGCACAGAGATGATGCCAATATGCAAACAGAATAATAAAGTCAGCATTATTTCAGCTGGTTGGGATCCAGGTTCTGACTCTATTGTAAGAGTCTTAATGCAGAGTTTAGCCCCTAAGGGACTGTCTTACACAAACTTCGGCCCTGGCATGTCAATGGGCCACAGTGTATGTGTTCGTTCAAAGAAGGGCGTAAAGAATGCACTTTCCATGACAATTCCATTGGGCGAAGGAATACACAGAAGAATGGTTTACGTTGAGCTTGAAGACGGAGCAAACCTTGAAGACGTAACAAAGGAAATCAAGGCTGACCCATATTTCGCCAACGATGAAACACACGTATTCGCCGTTCCTTCTGTTGACGACGTAAGAGACATGGGACATGGTGTTCACATGACTCGCAAAGGCGTGAGTGGAACAACTCAAAACCAGCACTTCGAGTTCAACATGAGCATCAACAACCCAGCACTGACAGGTCAGGTTCTCGTAAACGTTGCTCGTGCTGCCATGCGCTTGCAGCCAGGTTGCTACACAATGCCAGAAATCCCTGTCATTGACATGTTGCCAGGCGACAGAGATAGCATCATAGCAACGCTCGTTTAATCAATGGACAATTTACAGTTGACAATTGCAAACAAATAAAAGTTGCGCCTATAACTGGAAATAGTTATGGGCGCAACTATTTTTAATCAAGGGCATGATTATTCCATTTTTATTATGCTTGGCGATTTACAGCCTTACAACAGACGTATTAAGCAAATCGTCCATTAAAGGCGTAAGTCGGAAATGGAATTTGTCTGTATGGTCTATGTGCATCAGTTGGCGAGGTTCAAAAGGCGAAGGAGACAGAGCCAAGGCAACATGTCCCATAGTGCGACGAAGATTTATTTCAACACATGGGTGCAATGCGACTGAACCATCAGAAAGAGCGATTATCATCATATCCACGCCAAGCGGACCAACATATTTGCCTTGCAATTCTTTGGTAAGTATTTCTTCCAAACTTGAGCGTACTTTAGTTAGCAATTCTATATTTACGTATCGCTTTAATATTTTAAATTTAACTTCCTCAGTTGCAAGCAGATTACCCGTATATGCACTTCGAGAAGTTTGAAACAACGACAAGCCACAATAACGTACACCTTTTTCATCGGCAACGAACTCCATTCCGAAGTCCTTTATCTTATTGAAATAGGGTTCAACCATTACACCACCTTGAGCAGAAATAATATTGGATATCCAGCCAAGTGAATGTTCAACATTATTACTCTGCACGAACTTCACCCCTCGCCCACTACTGCTCCATGGCGACTTCAAAACATGGTCTTGCGAAGAAGCACTCAAACGCTCAGCCAGCTCATCTGTAGAGCCATTATAGAAATAACTTTCACCAACAATCATTTGGTCAAGTTCAACCAAGCGAGGTAAAACATTTTCAGCAGCGAACTTCCTGCTACTCAACTGGCGAATCTCAGAAAGTTGGTCAGCTGAGGGCATGAAATCAGCCAACTCATGGTTTGCCTTTTCCAACTGGTGACAGATAGCCTTGTCCCAGCCCCATGGCGAAATTTCAAAGTCAGCAGAGGGCTGAATGTTACGTAAATCAGCGAAAGTCACATATTTAACCTTGTGAACACGCTTAGCCAAATGGCGAGCGCACTCGTTGGCAGCATCAACATCATCAACCAACACATAGTCGCCTTCATCAGCCCACAAAGAGGGGATAAAAGCAAGGTCATGACGCAACTCACGAGCAGCGTGCGGAGCAACGTACGACGACTTGTTTGAGGCAAGAGCCAAATCGTGGTCGGGGTTAAATATATGAAGTTTCATTTATCAGTAAATCCTTAACTTTTTCTTGTTTTCGATGTGCAAAGTTAGCGATTAAGGCTCATATTAAAGCCACGCTAAACACATATTAGAAAAAATATCCTCAATTTTGCAATCTGTAGTTTGCAAAAACGGAAATTAGTTGTACCTTTGCATTGTTTTCAAAAACAAAACTACCAATAAACGTCTATGGAAGAAGCTTTTTACAGAACGCACGATTATCTGATAGAGCACATCAATGCCCCTGTGCGCCGTCAGCTCATGGACGAAATAGACTGGACAGACCGCCTGATTGGCATAAAGGGCACAAGAGGCGTTGGCAAGACAAACTTCTTGTTGCAATACGCAAAAGAGAACTTCGGAGTTGGCAATCGCAGTTGTCTGTACATAAA
>CAZPNJ010000294.1:2330-2477 GCA_964587765.1 uncultured Prevotella sp. | reverse complement strand
GGGTAAGTCTTGCACGGTCAGCTCCCTTCGAATCCTCCAGGACGGGAACGTAGCAAAGGTAAAAGGTTGTAGCGGCGCGATGTAAGTAGCTTACCCACCCCGCCTCTTTAGCTCAGTTGGCCAGAGCACGTGATTTGTAATCTCGGG
>CAZPNJ010000294.1:0-2320 GCA_964587765.1 uncultured Prevotella sp. | reverse complement strand
ATAAAACGCATAGAGGCGATGCTGCAGTTAAGGGCTTTTGCTCAGCAGGACGGCATTTTTCTAATCTTGCTTTGGATTGCAAGCTTCTTTAGTTTGATATATCTTCCCGAAACAGCTCTCAGTTCAGTACTTATGTTAGCCACGCCATTCTTTGTAGTGTGGCGCACCAACAAGTTTCGCGATTATGCGCTTAGTGGCAAGATAAGTTTTCGCAGAGCGCTGCTGTATGTTTTTCAATCATTCTTTAATGCTTCCATACTGTTTGCGTTGGCTCAGATATTGTATTTCACATTCTTAGACAACGGCATGTTTATGAGTATGGTAAACAATTCGGTCAGCACTCTAACACCTGTTTACAAGGCTTACGGCGTTGATACCAAACAACTGACTGAGGTTACTCAGATGCTCTCATCGCTTACCAGCATAGAGTTTTCATTTATCATTTTTCTACAGAATGTATTTATCGGTCTGTTGCTTGCTTTCCCTATAGCATTGGTGTGCAGACGGAATAACCTAAAGAATAACAATACACAAAATGGACATATCAATAGTAGTACCTCTATATAATGAAGAGGAATCGCTGCCCGAGCTATACGCTTGGATTGAACGCGTAATGAAAGCCAACGCATTTACTTTTGAAGTTATATTCGTAAATGATGGCTCTACAGATAAATCATGGAATGTTATTGAGAATCTCTCAAAAGAGAGCGACTGTGTAAGGGGCATTAAGTTCCGCCGCAACTATGGCAAGAGCCCTGCACTGTATTGCGGATTTAGGGCTGCGCAAGGCGACGTAGTGATAACAATGGACGCCGACCTGCAAGACTCGCCCGACGAGATTCCGGAACTTTACCGCATGATTACGGAAGACGGCTACGACCTCGTTAGCGGTTGGAAGCAAAAAAGATATGACCCTCTTTCTAAAACCTTGCCCACAAAGCTGTTTAACGCTACGGCAAGAAAGATTAGCGGCATTCACAACCTTCACGACTTCAACTGCGGACTGAAAGCATATCGCAAGGAAGTGATAAAGAGCATTGAAGTGTATGGCGAGATGCATCGCTATATCCCCTATTTAGCCAAGAACGCAGGTTTTGACAAGATTGGCGAGAAGATTGTTCACCATCAGGCTCGCAAATACGGAAGTTCAAAGTTTGGACTAAACCGTTTCTTCAACGGCTATTTAGACCTTATTACACTATGGTTCCTGAGCAACTTTGGCAAGAAGCCGATGCACGTGTTCGGTTTCCTCGGTTCAATAATGTTTTTCATTGGCTTTGTTGCTACCATTTTGATTGGTGCAGGCAAGCTGTATTGCTTAGCCAACAACATACCGCAGCGACTTATAACAGACTCGCCTAACTTCTACATCGCACTTACGACGATGATGATAGGTACACAACTATTTCTGGCAGGATTTCTGGGCGACCTTATCAGTAGAACGTCACCACATCGCAACGACTACCAGATAGAGAGTCAGATAAGAATTTAATAAAAACAAAGAAACAGAACTTGTTTTGATAGAGAAGCACATCATATTAGAAGATATTGACCCCGTAGTATTATACGGAGTGAATAACTCGCATCTGCAGATGCTGAAGTCGCTATTTCCGAAGTTGCGCATAGCCGCACGCGGAAACGTGATAAGGCTATTGGGCGATGAAGAAGAACTCGCAAAGGCCGAAAACGACATTGAGCAACTGCACCAACACGTACTGCGCTACAATCAACTTTCAGAAGAAGACATAATTGACGTAATAAACGGTCACAAGACCAAAGCCGACGCCGTAAAAGGCGTAATCGTTTACAACTTGTCGGGCAAACCAATAAAGGCACGGTCAGAAAACCAACAGAAGCTGGTGGAGCTGTTTGAGAAGAAAGACATGATTTTCGCCGTAGGACCAGCCGGAACAGGAAAGACCTACGTAAGCATAGCCTTAGCAGTGAAGGCTCTGAAAGAAAAAAAGATAAGAAAGATTATTCTTTCACGCCCTGCAGTTGAAGCCGGCGAAAAGATCGGATTTCTGCCAGGCGACATTAAAGACAAGATAGACCCCTACTTGCAACCGCTATACGACGCACTTGAAGACATGTTACCGACGGTGAAGTTGCAAGACTTAATGGACAAACACGTCATACAAATCGCCCCCTTGGCGTTTATGCGAGGCAGAACACTTAGCTCGGCAGTAGTAATACTTGACGAGGCGCAAAACACTACCACGGCTCAACTGCGCATGTTCCTGACACGCATGGGCACTGACACAAAGATGATTATCACGGGCGACATGACACAGATTGACTTGCCCAAAGGACAACAGAG
>CAZPNJ010000293.1:1828-2492 GCA_964587765.1 uncultured Prevotella sp. | reverse complement strand
CATGACGTTCTGTACCAATGATAGCGAGACCTCCAGCAGCCTTCACCTCATCAGTAAGTTTAATATCGGTACCACGACCTGCCATGTTAGTAGCAATGGTAACTGCACCCTTACCATCAACGCTTTTACCTGCCTCAGCGACAATCAATGCCTCCTTCTGGTGCAGTTTAGCGTTAAGTACGTTGTGAGGAACATTGCGCATCTTCAACATGCGGCTCAACAACTCTGAAATCTCTACTGACGTTGTACCAACCAAACATGGGCGACCACTATCACGCATTGCGATGATTTCTTCTATCACAGCTGCGTATTTCTCACGTGCTGTCTTATATACACGGTCATCAAGGTCCTGACGTGCCACAGGACGGTTGGTTGGGATTTCTACTACATCAAGTTTATAGATATCCCAGAACTCGCCTGCCTCGGTAGAAGCCGTACCTGTCATACCTGACAGCTTGTGATACATACGGAAATAGTTCTGAAGAGTAATGGTTGCGAACGTTTGTGTCGCGTCTTCAACCTTTACATGTTCTTTTGCCTCAATAGCCTGATGCAGACCGTCGCTCCAGCGGCGTCCTTCCATGATACGGCCAGTCTGCTCATCAACAATCTTAACCTCACCATCCATAACGACATATTCATCATCTTTATTGAACATGGTGTA
>CAZPNJ010000293.1:0-1818 GCA_964587765.1 uncultured Prevotella sp. | reverse complement strand
CAGGAGTTGCTGCAAAGTGTGTACACGTTCGCTCTGAACTGCATAGTGGTTTAGCAATTCGTCTTTCTTGTCAAGGCGAGTCTGGTCATCGAGTTTTTCTTGTTCAAGAGCAGACAACTCAGCCGTAATATCAGGCAATACGAAGAGGTCCTTATCGTTCACCTGATTAGCAAGCCACTCTGTACCCTTGTCGGTAAGGTCACAGCTATTCAGTTTCTCATCAACTACGAAATACAATGGCGCTACCGCCTTAGGCATTTCACGGTTGTTGTTCTGCATATAATACTCTTCGGTCTTAAGCATACCAGCCTTAATACCGTCTTCGGAAAGGAACTTTATAAGAGGCTTGTTCTTAGGCAAAGCCTTGTATGAACGAAATAGAGCAAGGAAGCCTTCATCAAGTGTCTGCTGAGCGTCTTTATCCTTGTTCTGTGCTTTCTGCTGACCTTCTGCAATGAGTTGGCGAGCATCAGCAAGGTATTGTGTTGCCAATTTACGCTGAACATCAACAAGACGTTCTACAAGAGGCTGATACTCTTCAAACATTTGGTCGTCACCCTTTGGCATAGGACCTGAGATAATAAGAGGTGTACGTGCATCATCAATAAGCACAGAGTCAACCTCATCGACAATGGCATAGTTATGTCCACGCTGTACAAGGTCGGCAGGCGAAATCGCCATATTATCACGAAGGTAGTCAAAACCGAACTCGTTGTTGGTTCCAAACGTAATGTCTGCCATATAAGCCTTACGACGTTCTGGTGAGTTAGGACGGTGCTTGTCAATGCAATCTACGCTAAGTCCGTTAAACTCATAGAGTGGTCCCATCCACTCAGAGTCACGCTTTGCCAGATAGTCATTAACAGTGACCATGTGAACGCCATTGCCTGTAAGTGCGTTTAGGAACACAGGAAGGGTTGCAACAAGTGTTTTACCCTCACCAGTAGCCATTTCGGCAATCTTTCCCTGATGAAGTGCAATACCACCGAAGAGCTGCACATCATAGTGAACCATATTCCACTTTACTTTATTACCACCAGCTGTCCACTCATTGTGATAGATAGCCTTATCGCCGTCAATGGTTATAAAGTCGTTTGCTGGATTAGCGGCAAGCTCACGGTCAAAATCGGTAGCGGTAACTATAATCTCCTCATTCTCAGAGAAACGGCGTGCCGTATCCTTGACAATACAAAAAGCTGTTGGCATAACCTTGTTAAGAGCTTCTTCATATATTTCAAGGACTTCTTTCTCTAACTTGTCTATGTGGTTAAAGATTGATTCGCGCTCATCAATAGGAGTTTCCTCGATGGTTGCCCTAAGTTTTTCTATTTCTGCTCGTTTCTCTTTTGCAGAGTCTTGTACGAACTGCTTTATCTCTTGGGTTTTAGCGCGCAATTCATCGTGGCTAAGTTTCTGTATTTCCGGGTAGGCAGCCTTTACTGTCTCTACCAAAGGCTGTATAACCTTCATGTCGCGCGTCGACTTATTGCCGAAGAGCGATTGTAAAATCTTTGTTAGATTCATATTAGTTTTGTGTATTTAATGCCTGCAAAGGTAATGTTTTTATTGCTAACTACAAAAAAGTTGTTAAAATAGGGGCGTATGCTTGCAGGCATTAGGTGCTCTGATGTGTATAGACTTACAGATAGTTGGGGCTATACGTTCCGTTGATACAGGTTCGCTTACCAACTCGTGGCGCACTCCCCTACCATAAAAAATTATTGGGAATGACAGAGCTGACAGACGCGAAGTAAACGTTTCGTGCGTATCTTCGTTTACTAGATTCCAACCCGGATTTACCTCTATTACGATATCTCC
>CAZPNJ010000292.1:0-2500 GCA_964587765.1 uncultured Prevotella sp. | reverse complement strand
ATGGCTATATCAAACTGTTGTCTTGGAATAAGTTCCTTTAACTTCACGCACATTCTGCGACCCAAAGTAACAGCATTGTCTTGATGTGTCAACGTTGATAGCGCATCTACTGGCTCGCCATTGAGAAGTATATCGAGTTTTGCCAACTTTGACGGGCGGAACGAGTCAATGTGATAGTCAAATGAGGCATATCCCTTGCTGATAGATTTCAGTCGGTCGTAGAAGTCAATGACGATTTCGCCCAAAGGCAGCATAAACGTCAGTTCAATGCGGTTGCCCGAAACATATTCTTGGTTAACAAGTTCGCCACGTTTGTCAAGACAAAGTTTCATGATTCCACCGATGAATTCGGCAGAAGTGATGATTGATGCCTTGATATATGGTTCTTCAATGTGTTCAATCATTGTTTGGTCGGGCAGTCCTGAGGGATTGTGTACTTCCTTAGCCTCGCCCTGCTTGTCATACACCATATAAGAAACGTTAGGAACGGTGGTGATGACGTCCATATTAAACTCACGGTCAAGACGTTCCTGCACGATTTCCATGTGCAGCAGACCCAGGAATCCGCAACGGAATCCAAAGCCCAATGCTGCGGAAGACTCAGGTTGGAAAGTCAGAGAGGCGTCGTTCAGTTGAAGTTTCTCAAGTGATGTTCTGAGGTTTTCGTACTCGGTAGGGTCAATTGGATAGACTCCCGCAAACACCATTGGACGCACTTCTTGGAAACCTGCGATGGCTTTCTCGCATGGGTTAGCCACAGTTGTTATGGTATCGCCCACTTTTACTTCTGTAGCGTCCTTAATACCAGAAATGATGTAACCCACTTCGCCTGCTGAAAGCTGCTGTTTGGGCACTAAGTCCATCTTCAACACGCCCACTTCATCGGCAGTATATTCCATGCCGGTATTGTAGAACTTAACTTTCTCGCCCTTGTGAATTACACCGTTTTCAATCTTAAAGTATGCGATGATGCCTCTGAAAGAGTTGAACACTGAGTCGAATATCAGCGCCTGCAATGACTTCTCGGCGTCGCCAGTTGGGGCTGGAACACGCTCTACCACTGCCCTGAGTACATTGTCAACGCCCTCACCAGTTTTGCCAGACGCACGAATTATATCCTCGCGCTTGCAGCCTATGAGGTCAACAATCTCGTCCTCTACCTCGTCAGGCATGGCCTGTGGCATATCTATTTTGTTGATAACGGGAATTATTTCAAGGTCATGGTCAATCGCCATGTAGAGGTTTGAAATGGTCTGAGCCTGCACTCCCTGTGTGGCATCTACCAACAGCACTGCACCCTCGCAGGCAGCAATGCTTCGGCTTACCTCATAAGAGAAATCGACATGCCCCGGAGTGTCTATCAGATTTAGGATATATTTCTGTCCGTCCATCATATATTCCATCTGTATGGCATGGCTTTTAATGGTTATGCCACGCTCACGCTCAAGGTCCATATCGTCGAGCATCTGCCCCTCAGTCACTTGAATGGTTTTGGTTTGTTCCAACATTCTGTCGGCAATGGTTGACTTTCCGTGGTCAATGTGGGCGATGATGCAAAAGTTTCGTATATTATTCATTCTATGTTTTTTCTCTTATAAATAAATGGTAGTTCTCAGACTTAGTGTTTTAATTACTTTGCAAAAATACTATTTTTTCCTGACATACAATCAAACATCAATAAAAGTTTTGTTAAATATTACACATATATATAATAAGGCACATTTGCCAAAATTCATTTTTATTTTATACCTTTGCCGACAAATATGGCTGAAGCCACAAACAGTTACGCCTAAAACTAAAAATAGTCGCGCCTATAACTAAAAACAGTTTAGCGCTAAACTAAAAACAATCATAGGCGTGATTGTTTTCAACATAAATCTAAACGTAAACAGACAATCAAAAAGAAAACTCAAAACAAGATGAAACAAAAAACTATATTTTCGGCTCTAATGGCAATAATGTTGCTCACTGGTTGCCACGAAAGTCTTGAAGAAAGGGCTGAGCGTGAGGCTCGTGAATACACACAAAAGAACTGCCCCACCCCGATTGAGAACTATCAGCGCACCGACAGCATGGTGTTTTACAAGCAAACGCTGACCATAACTTATTATAGTTCAGTGTTTGACAAAGCTGACGACTCGGTTGTAATGGCAAAAAGCCGCAAGGCCATTCACGACGGATTGCTGAAAAGCATTCGCCAGACCACTGCCTTAAAGCGCTTCAAAGAGGCTGACTATAACTTCGCCTACGTAATACACTCTGGCAAAAATCCTAAGGTAACATACTTGAAATACAAGTTCACCAAAAAAGATTATGCCGATGCCGGCAAACCATAGCTTGGCAAAGCAAAGTGTTATAGAGTGAATACTTAGAAACGCTAAAAGTGACTTTTTTCTTGCGTTTTTGCTCAAAAACTTACTTTTTTGCAGTAAAACTCAAGAAAAACTTGCTTTTTGCTTTGTTTTTATCAATAAACATATAACTTTGCACCCCGAAGTTA
>CAZPNJ010000291.1:0-2513 GCA_964587765.1 uncultured Prevotella sp. | reverse complement strand
TAAATTGATTGCAAAATTACAAAGTTTTATTTTACTTTGCAACTAACATTGCTGTTTTTGTGAGAATTTATTCTAAAAAGGCGGTGATGTGTGTAATAAATAAAGTACGAAAAGATATTTTTTCAAAGAAAATTGCGGTTTGGTGGCGACAAATGACTAATTTTGCGCTATAACAAAATAATGTAGAAATGGTAATAGTATATATAATAATAGGTGTGGCCTTAGGTGGCGTAGTTGGATATTTGATTGCACAGAGTAAATTCAGCAAGCAGTTGACCGAACAAAAGGTTGAGGCAGGAAAACTTGCTACGCAACTGAAAGACGAACAAGAGAAACATGAACGTGAAAACATGCTTCGCCAGGAGCAGCAACAGCAGCATGATAATACCATAAGGGAGCAGCAACTAAAACAGGAACAACTGCTGAAAGAGCAGTTCAACGAGCAGATAAACACCCTGAAAGAGCAGTTCTCTACGTTGGCGCAGAAGGTGCTTGACACTACGTCTACGAAACTGAAAGATGCTAACTCTGAGCAGATGGCAAACATAACAAAACCGTTGAGAGACAATCTTGAAAGTTTGCAGAAAGCCATACAAGACACTAACAAGGAAACGGCAAAAAGCACTTCTTCATTGGCAGAACAACTGAAGCAGATGGCTGAACAGACATCAAAGATTGACCAGACGGCCACTCGCTTGACCAATGTAATACGTGGTGGCAACAAGGCACAGGGCAATTGGGGTGAACAGATGTTGCAAAGTACACTTGATGCAATGGGCTTCGTGCAAGGCGTAAACTATGAACTGCAACAGACCATAACCGACGAAAAGGGGGCAAGCGTAGCCAATGATGATAGTGGCAAGCGCATGATACCTGACGCCATAATATACTATCCAAACAACGAGGCAGTAGTCATTGACTCGAAAATGTCTATTGATGCTTATTATCAGTACATTAACACGGAGTCGGAACAGTTAAAGGCGCAGTATGCAAAGGAACTTGTGAAAAGCATACGCACTCAAGCTAACAATTTGGCGAAGAAAGAGTATAGCCGCTATATTAAAGCACCACGTCGTGCCATTGACTTCGTGATAATGTTCGTGCCCAACGAGGGTGCCCTGCAATTGGCGCTGACTACCGAACCCAAACTATGGATAGAGGCATTTGACAAGCAGGTGTTCATAACATCGCAGCAGAACCTTATGGCGATACTAAAGATTATACAGATTGCATGGCGACAGTATAACCAAACAGTTAATCAGCAAAAGGTGTTTGATATAGCCGATGAATTGTTGAAGCGCATAGGTGACTTCGTTAAGCGTTTCGAGAAGTTTGGCAAGACCATAACCAACCTCAAGGACGACTACGATGACGTTTATAATAAAACATACACTGGTCGTCAGAGTATTATTCAGAAAGCCAACGAACTGAAAAGTTTAGGAGCTACGGAATCGGCAAAATATCCTATTCCGGAGTCACTGCCAGAGATAGATGGGCAGTAATTAGGTGTTATCTAAATCTTTTTATTAGTAGCACTATCGCAAGGGCGATAATTGCGCCAATGGCATCGGCTATGAAGTCGAGAAAATCGCCATTGCGAATGCCTGCGGTAAGATATTTCTGTGCCAACTCAACCATTGCCCCCATCATTATTGACAGAATTGTGAAAAGCAAACATGAATGAGTGGTCAGTTTATGGCGATTCTCAAAACATAAGACTAATACAATAGAACCAAACATAACGAAATGCACCCATTTGTCCATTAACTTAACGTTGTCGAGAGGCGTTTCGGGTAATGGTATAAGGCATAATATCCATATAGCTATAATCAATGTTATAGAAAGCGGATAGTTTGTTATTATTTCTTTTTTAAGCATTTTGATTACAATTTGTATGCAAAAGTAGATAAAATTTTATACTTTTGCACTGTTTTATATAAAAATATGACTGAAACAAGAGCAAACTTTGGAAGTAAGATAGGCGTTATACTTGCCACTGCCGGCAGTGCGGTAGGACTGGGCAATGTGTGGCGTTTCCCCTATATGGCGGGAGAAAACGGCGGCGCTGCCTTTATTTTCCTGTATCTGTGCTGTGTGCTGGTGCTGGGTATCCCATGTATGATTTCTGAATTTATAATTGGCAGACATGGGGCAAGCAATACAGCTCGCGCATATTCAAAACTCGCTAACGGTACGCCTTGGCGCTTAGTAGGCTTGCTTGGCGTGTTGACGGGCTTTCTCATAACGGGCTATTATGCAGTTGTGTCGGGTTGGTGTCTGCAATATATCTATGCGTCAATAGTTGGCGAATTGAGTGGCAATGCGCAATATGTCGCTACATATTTCCAAGAGTTCTCAAGCAACCCAATAAAACCAATATTCTGGACGGTCGTCATATTGCTTGCTACACACGTTATTATAATACATGGCGTAAGGGGAGGAATAGAACGAACCTCAAAACTGCTGATGCCAGTGTTGTTTGTGGTGCTAAAAGTGGTGGCAATATGCTCATG
>CAZPNJ010000290.1:0-2520 GCA_964587765.1 uncultured Prevotella sp. | reverse complement strand
GTACCATTTCGCCATGCTGCGCTATCAGGTAAGAGAACGGCAGCTTTCGTGTATCGGGGTTGTGCATAAGTTTGCCGAAACAAACCGAGAACGTTCCTATGTTCGCCGGCATCAGTATATATGCTCCGCTGGCAGTCTTGGTGCCACGCTCCAACATGCCATAGTGTATCGGTCCCATCTTGTAAGCATGGTTGCTGAAGTTGGTAGCACTACCTGCGTTATAAAACGAGAACACACCGCCGATTAGCAGACTGCTCTTGTGGTGACTGGCGGTAAACGGTCCGCAGAAGGCGGCACACGCCTCGCCGTTAGCCATATACGAGTTGGCGAAGAACACGCTCGACTGCGCCGTAAATCCATTTGTCAACTGACAAGCCTCGCCTACGAAGCAGTCTTCAATCTTTGCACTGTTCAACACCGATGAACCATCAGATATTATCGAGTTTTCAATAATCACGCCCGAACCCACGTAAACGTTTGCCTCGGGTATGCTCACGAGCGAGCAGTCACTCAATCTTACAGCGCCAACCACCTCGCAGCCGTCGCCGATTATTGCGTTTACTATCTCCGACGAGTTTACTATCTTTACGCCGTCGCCTATTCTACCACGCTCTGGCAGCTTGCTGTTAATCTCCGAGCGAACCAGTTGGCGAATGGTCTGCGTAAACACCTCGTCGTTCTGATATTTTACCATCAGGGCTGCCATCTGCGATGTCAATCCGTCGTAAAGGATTACATTGCCGTCGCCGACCTCGTTCAACACAGAAATGATGTTGCCCTCACCGTAAGTGGCGCCCTCAGTAGTCTCAATCGTTGACACGTTAGATATCAACGTGCCCTCACCTATATCATATTTGTTAATGTAGTTACCTATGTTCTCAATCAAACAGTTGTCGCCAATGGTTACGTTGCGCAGCGTGGCGTTACGTATTCCCGTATGCTTTAGAAAGCCTTGCGACACCTCAATGCTGGTTTCATATACGCCAAGGCATACCTCACCATAGAAGTTTACGTTGCGTATGTGGTCGGGACGGAAGTCCTCAGCCACCTGCACCTGCGTCCAATCCTCTGCCCAGCAGCCGTTATCCTCAAGTGCGATTATTTCCTCATCTTGTAAAGAACGATAGTCATCCATAATAGTTTGTTTTGGTTTCGTAAGTTATTGATTATGTTTTTATATCAGCGTCAGCGTGTAAAGGTAAACCACCGCGGCGGGCAATGCCATCAGCGACGAATCAAATCGGTCAAGCATTCCGCCGTGACCGGGCAGTATGTTGCCGCTATCTTTAACTCCCAGCGTGCGCTTGAACAGGCTCTCCACCAGGTCGCCCCATGTGCCGAAGACTACTACTACCAGTCCAAGACCCATCCATTTGATGATATTCAGCCCCGAATTTATTTCGCTGCCCAGGTCGATATATCCTACAAGCGCAGCCACAGCGAGCACCAGTATGCCGCCACCTATACTGCCCTCCCAGCTCTTACCGGGACTAATTCGTGGGAATAGTTTATGCTTGCCCAGCAATGAGCCGCTGCAATAAGCGCCTGTATCGTTGGTCCACAGGAATATAAATACGCTCAGGGGCATCAAGTAGTAAAACACTATGTTGCCGTCGGGCGTCTGTCGGAAGGCAAGTACGCTCACCATCGACAGCGGCAGGGCTATATACATCTGCGAAAGCATGGTGTAAGCCCAGTCGTTTATGGCATTTTCGTTGCGTGTGTATAATTCACTTATGAACAGATATATGATTGACAGCAGATAGGGTATGAACACGGCGCTTGTGGGAACAAAGCCGCTCACATAGCCTGAAATAGCCAAGAACAAATATACGCCTGCCACCGTGCAGATGAATCTGTTGATGGTCACGCCCTTAACCTCGTTTACCAGCCCTGAGTATTCCCATGTGGCAAGACCGGTTATAAGGGCAAACATAAACATCATTGCCAGCGGCTTCAGAAAGCAAACTACCATTGCCACTACGAACAGCGTGCCCGTTATGGCTCTTACTATCATGTTTTTTAGCTTATCACTCATATCGTTATTCTTTGTTCCGTTAACTTGCGCCGCCTTCAGCGTCTTTCAGTTTCTGCTGATGCTCAGCCTCAGCCTGCTTAACCTCGTCGGGCATATCCTCGAGCTTAGGGTCTTCGGCGGCTATCATACGGTCGTTGTCCTTGATTATTTCGTCAGAGCGACTTACCCACGGGCGTTTGCCGAAAATCTGCTCCACGTCGCGGGCATAGATGACCTCTTTCGTTATAAGCAGCTCAGCCAGTTCGTTGTGTCCCTCTTTATGCTCGGTCAGTATTTGCTTTGCACGCTCGTACTGCTCGTTCACCATAGCCAGCACCTCGTCGTCTATAATCTTAGCCGTGGTTTCTGAGTAAGGGCGCTGGAACTGATACTCATTGTTATTATAGTAACAGATGTTTGGCAACTTGTCGCTCATACCAGCATAAGCCACCATGCCGAAGGCGCTCTTGGTAGCGCGTTCAAGATCGTTCATGGCACCTGTT
>CAZPNJ010000289.1:1529-2528 GCA_964587765.1 uncultured Prevotella sp. | reverse complement strand
GTTTTTCATAGTTTTAAACACCTGAAAACTTTGCACTTCTATTTGGAATTAGCACCACAGCCAAGGCATGGTCCAGCGCAGGAATTGTCGCAAATAGCGTTTTACTTGGTGTGGGAAGTCGTCTTCGTTGGTTCCATGAAAGAAGCGTGAGCCCTCGCCTTTGTGATGCCCAACCACTTATAAAGATTGTGACTACGCACGTCGGCATAATATTGCATCTGCTCTCTGCCACCACGATAATATGCTTCAAGTATCAGTTTATCAACGTTCTTTATGGCATAGCGCCCAGTAACCTTAAAGAAACGAACGCTTTCATTTATTAAACATAAAGTTTTATTCTAACTCTATAGTCTTTTATAAATAATCTTGCTATATTTGCAACGCTTTTAGAAAGGAAAGATGCTCGAGTGGCTGAAGAGGCACGCCTGGAAAGCGTGTAATCGGCGAAACCGATTCGGGGGTTCGAATCCCCCTCTTTCCGCACAAACACGAAAGGGAAAGTAACATGAATGTTTCTTTCCTACACACTCTCCCATAATATTACTTTTTATCGCGCTCGGCGATTAGTCCATGTCGATAAGCGTATAGCAGTTCCTCAAGGTCGCGAATCTGCTGGCGCAGTTCCTCACCCTTGTCAGTGTCTGCCACCAATACACGATGTGCGGCAAACTCAACCATTTGCGTGGTGCTCTTGATGTCGCGCTCACGTTCTATCGCATCAATGGTGCTGGTGAACGGCTCGTGCTGTACCAACTGTAGCGAACGGCTGTGGTAAATCAGCGTATAGCCGGCTATACCAGTTTCTTTATGGTAGGGCTCCGCAAAGCCTCCGTCAATAACCAGCAGTTTCCCGTTAGCCTTTACCGGATTTTCACCTTTTGCCACATGCACTGGCACGTGACCGTTTATGATGTGACGGTTAGTGCCGCTTACGCCGAAAGCGTCGAGAATACGGTCTACCACCTCTTCGTTTTCACTCAGTTTGAAATACCAACCTTT
>CAZPNJ010000289.1:0-1519 GCA_964587765.1 uncultured Prevotella sp. | reverse complement strand
TCTCTTCCTGATGTGTTTCCTTGTCGGCTATGAAGTAGCGTTCAAAAGTTGCCATCTTTGACTTGTCAAACAGCGGGCTGTCGGGGCCGCACCATAGGTACAGGAAATAGTCGATAGCCTCTTGTAGTTCGCCAGGCTCGGCATCTTGCTGGAAGGCTACGCGCACTTGCATACCAATGTTGTGCAACAGCTCGCGACCCGAATACTGATTGTCGCCGACCTGTACCTTACGCAGGGTGCCGTCTTCGTTGAGTGGCACTGAGGCGTGAAACAACAGATTGCCATTGCGAATGGCATACATGCAGCCGTGTTGCAGCATGGTGTGAATGTGTCGGTGCAACTTCTCGCTGACCATAAACGAATGGTGAATACGTCGCATCAATTCCTCTTCCTCTGGTGTAAGCTTTTCAGGCTCTTTCGGGTCAATAGTCGGGAAGTTGTTGCTGCGCAGTTCGTATGTTTTGCCATCAAGGGTAATGGTTCCCTTTTCGTAATCAATCTTACGCAGCAAAGCGCGGTCTTGCATCTTCCATTCGGGATGAGCCAGGAACAGGCGCTCTTCAAGTTTAAACTGTATTACGGCTATAGCCTTGTGCATCATCGCAGTAAGGCGCAGGGTCTTCTCATCAATGTCTTGCTGGTCGGCGCCAAGTTTAGACACAAACTCTTCGCAAGGGTCATCACCATAGGTTTCCATGGCAAACGTAGTAAGGGGCACGAGGTTTATGCCATAGCCCTCTTCAAGAGTGGTAAGGTTAGCATAGCGTAGCGATATGCGCAACACGTTGCAGATGCAAGCGTCATTACCGGCGCAGGCACCCATCCAAAGAATATCGTGATTGCCCCACTGCATATCCCAGTGGTGATAGTTTGTCATCAGGTCCATAATGTGATGAGCGCCTGGTCCACGGTCGTAAACATCGCCCAACAGGTGCAGATAGTCAATAGCCAGTCGCTGAATTACACCCGCTATGGCTATAATGAAGTCGTCGGCACGGCCAGTATCAATTATGGTGTTGATGACGGCGTTAACGTAGTCTGTCTTGTTAGCGTCTTCCGTTCGTTCGTGCAGCAGTTCCTGAATAATGTAAGAGAAGTCGTCGGGCAAGCTTTTGCGCACCTTTGAACGGGTGTATTTACTTGACACCTCACGACAAACGGCAACTAACCTGTGAATGATAATCTGATACCAATCGCCAAGGTCTTTCTCAGAGCCTTTTATAAGTTCGAGTTTCTGTTCGGGATAGTAGATTAAGGTGCACAGTTCGCGCTTCTCTGTCTCGCGAAGGGTGTTTCCGAACAAGTCATTAACTTTACGCTTAATATTACCCGAAGCATTCTTCAGTACATGCTGAAATGCTTCATACTCGCCGTGAATATCGGCGAGGAAATGTTCCGTTCCCTTTGGCAGGTGAAGGATTGCCTGTAGGTTTATTATCTCGGTGCTGGCATCGGCAACCGTAGGAAACGACTGCGACAACAGTTCAAGATAATGCAGGTTTTTGGTTACTTCTGCTTT
>CAZPNJ010000288.1:0-2528 GCA_964587765.1 uncultured Prevotella sp. | reverse complement strand
GAAGTCGTTTTACGCTTCGGTGGAATGTGTGGACAGGGGACTTGACCCTCTGACCGCTTGTCTTGTGGTGGCTGATAAAAGCAGAACTGAGAAAACAATTTGTCTGGCTGTATCGCCAGCGCTGAAAGCATACGGCATACCTGGCAGGGCACGTCTGTTTGAAGTGGTTCAGCGTGTAAGGGAGGTCAACGCTGAAAGGAGACATAACATAGGACGTGGGTTTTCGGGAAAGTCGAGTGACGCAATAGAACTGGCGCAGCACCCCGACTGGCAGTTGGACTATATTGTAGCCATGCCTCGAATGGCACATTATATAGAAGTAAGCAGTAAGATTTACAGTATCTATCTGAAATATGTGTCTTCAGAGGATATCCATGTGTATAGCATTGACGAGGTGTTTATAGACGTTACAAGCTATCTGCGCATATATAAGATGACTGCCCACGAGTTGGCTATGAAAATGATTCGTGATGTGCTGAGCAATACGGGCGTAACGGCAACGGCTGGCATAGGCACGAATATGTATCTTGCCAAAGTTGCAATGGATATAGTGGCTAAACATAAAGAGGCTGATAAAGATGGGGTACGCATAGCTGAGCTTGATGAAATCAGTTATCGGCATGAACTATGGGAACATAAACCATTGAGAGATTTTTGGCGAGTGGGCAAAGGCATTTCTGTGAAGTTGGCTCAGTATGGTATTGACACGATGGGCAAGATAGCGGAGTTGTCGCTAAAGGATGAAAACTTCCTTTATAAACTCTTTGGGGTGAACGCCGAACTGCTTATAGACCATGCTTGGGGCTATGAACCGTGCACCATGGAAATGGTGAAGGCTTACAAGCCGGAAACAAACAGCCTTAGCAGTGGACAGGTATTGCATTGCGCATATAGTTTTGAAAAGGCACGAATAGTAGTAAAGGAAATGGCAGACGCCATTGCCCTTGACCTTGTATCTAAACATAAGGTTACAAATCAAATTGAACTTGTGGTTGGGTATGATGCAGACAATCTGTCTCATGGCGCAAATAGTATTGGTTATAATGGCGAAGTGCATTACGACCATTATGGCAGAGCCGTGCCTAAGCATGCTCACGGAATAGGAAACTTGAAATGTTATACAGCCTCATCGGAACTTATAATAAAGACTTTTATGGAGTTGTATGACCGTGAGGTAAATCCAAAACTGCAAATACGCAGAATAAATGTAATTGCAAATCATGTGGTAGATGAGAATAAGGTAAACTGTAACTTCTCGCCTACGGAGCTTGATATATTTACCAATTACGATGCGCTTCAGGCACGGCAAGAACAGAGGCGTGAAGAACTTGAAAAGGAACAACGCATACAAAAAGCAAGACTTGCCATTAAAGAACGATTTGGTAACAATGCCATTCTAAAAGGTATGAATTTTGAAGAAGGGGCTACCGCCAAAGACAGAAACGCACAGATAGGAGGGCATAAGGCATGACAATGGACAAATACAAGGAAATAATAAACCTGCCGCACTGGGAGCCCAAAAGTCACCCACGAATGAGTTTGTATGAGAGGGCGGCGCAGTTTGCTTCCTTTGACGCACTCAATGGCTTTGATGATGCAATTTCAGAAACAGGCAGAGAAATAAATAAGGCATAACTTTTATACTAAAAATAAGAAATGAAGAAAATTTTATTAGCCATGCTGCTGACGTTCTCAATGAATGTTATGGCACAAGAAACAGTTTATACTGAGAATTTGATTAAAGTAGGGGAGACCGCTCCCGAGTTTACTTTGAAAACGCCTAAGGGCAAGAAGGTTTCGCTTAGCGACTATAGAGGCAAGTATGTGTTGCTTGACTTCTGGGCATCGTGGTGTGGTGATTGCCGAAAGGCTTCGCCTACGTTGGTGCAACTTCATGAATCGTTGGGAAGCAAAGTGGAGTTTCTTAGTATATCGTTTGATGATAACAAAAAGGCATGGGTGAATGCGATTGAGAAAGAGAAACTTGCTTGGACACATGTGAGCGAGCTGAAGAAGTGGAAAGAAACGGAAATATCAAAGAAGTATGGTATTAAGTGGATTCCAACCTTTTATCTGATAGACCCGGAAGGCAAAGTAGTGTTTCATGCACTCAATGAACAGGAACTAACTAAAGTATTTAAGAATATGACAACAAAACAAGAAAACATTAAGGCTGTGTATGACTTCCTAAAGGAGGCTGGTACTTATTACATTTCAACTGTTGACGGTGACCGCCCTCAGTGTCGCCCGTTTGGCACATATAATATATATGATGGCGAGTTGGAAATACAGACAGGTCACGTTAAGGCAGTTGACAAGCAGATACAGAATAATCCCAAGGTGTGCATCGTCGCACTGAAGCAGGGTATGGAGTGGATGCGCATAGATGCAACCCTCGTTGAGGACAAACGTGTTGATGCGCAGCAGAAGATGCTTGATTCCATGCCTGCTCTTAAAAGTATGTATAAAGTTGGCGACGGAAACACTGCTGTGTACTTCCTCAAGGACGCGAAGGCCACCATCAGTTC
>CAZPNJ010000287.1:0-2596 GCA_964587765.1 uncultured Prevotella sp. | reverse complement strand
CGGTCAAACTGCATACCTTCAGTCTTCTCGATATGTGTGTCGCGGCTCTTGCTTTCCTCGATAGTGATAACACCATCTTTCTTTACCTGGCGCATAGCGTCAGCGAGAAGCTTGCCTATCTCAGGGTCGTTGTTTGCAGAAACTGTTGCAACCTGCTCAATCTTGTCATAGTTGTCGCCAACTTGCTCTGCGTTCTCCTTGATGAAGTCAACAACCTTGTTAACTGCCTTGTCAATACCACGCTTCAAATCCATAGGGTTTGCGCCTGCGGTAACGTTCTTTAATCCCTCTGTTACGATAGCCTGAGTAAGGATTGTTGCTGTTGTTGTTCCGTCGCCAGCGTCATCGCCGGTCTTGCTTGCTACGCTCTTTACCAACTGTGCGCCAGTGTTTTCAAAGCGGTCTTCCAATTCAACCTCTTTTGCTACTGTAACGCCGTCTTTTGTAATCTGAGGAGCGCCAAATTTCTTTTCAATAACTACATTACGACCCTTAGGACCGAGTGTTACCTTTACTGCATCTGCTAACTGGTCAACGCCTCTTTTCAAGAGGTCGCGAGCTTCAACATTGAATTTTATTTCTTTTGCCATGATTTTAATCCTTTATATTATATGTACGTGTACCTTATTATATATAATACTCTTTTGTCTTGTTATTTAGTGAAAACAGCCAATACATCACTTTGACGCATAATCAGGTATTTCTCACCTTCATACTCTAACTCTGTACCGCTATATTTTCCATAGAGCACTTCGTCGCCCTCTTTAAGAATCATCTTTTCGTCTTTAGTTCCTTCGCCAGCAGCAACGATTTTGCCGTGAAGTGGTTTCTCTTTTGCTGTGTCAGGAATAATGATTCCGCCAACTTTTTCCTCTGCTGGTGCAGGAAGTACCAGCACGCGATCTGCTAATGGTTTAATGTTCATGATTGTATAATTTTTAGTTGTTTATATTATTGTGTAATGCGTTCATGGGCTTTGTTGCCACTCGCGCTTCGTTATAGGTATATACAAAAAGCGTGCCAAACTTTTCGTGTTATGGTAAATGCTGCCAAAATGCTGCCACTGCCGCAGTCTTGTGGCTTATATATCTCCTTAGAAATAAAAAAGTTGCCATTTGTTTTGGTGTTACGGTAAAAGTTGCTACCTTTGCACCCGATTTTTTAATTAACATAAAGTCTCACTTTATTAATTTACAAAACATTTAATTATTTATGTCAGATTTTAAAAACGTACAGCCATTAGCTGACTTCGACTGGGATCAGTTTGAGAACGGTTCGAAGGCAGGTGCTTCAAAGGAAGCATTAGAAAAAGCTTATGATGAAACACTGAACAATGTTCAGGACCATCAAGTTGTCGAGGGAACAGTTATTTCCGTTGACAAGAAAGAAGTTATTGTAAACATCGGTTATAAGAGCGATGGTATCATCCCAGCTTCAGAATTCCGTTACAACCCAGACCTGAAGGTAGGTGACAAGGTTGAGGTATTCGTTGAGAGCCAGGAAGACAAGAAGGGTCAGCTAATACTGTCTCACAAGAAAGCACGTCTATCTAAGAGTTGGGACCGTGTCAATGAAGCTTTGGACAACGAGGAAGTTGTTCAGGGTTACATCAAGTGCCGCACTAAGGGTGGTATGATTGTTGACGTATTCGGTATCGAGGCATTCTTGCCAGGTAGCCAGATTGACGTTCACCCAATTCGTGACTACGATATCTTTGTTGGAAAGACAATGGAATTCAAGATTGTTAAAATCAACCAGGAATTCCGCAACGTTGTTGTTTCTCACAAAGCACTTATTGAAGCTGAGCTTGAGGCTCAGAAGCAGGAAATCATCGGTCACCTTGAGAAAGGACAGATCCTTGAAGGTACTGTTAAGAACATCACCTCTTACGGTGTATTCATCGACCTTGGTGGTGTTGACGGACTTATCCACATCACAGACCTCAGCTGGGGCCGCGTAAGCGATCCACACGAGGTTGTAACACTTGACGAGAAGATCAAGGTTGTAATCATTGACTTCGACAAGGAAAAGAAGCGCATCGCTCTTGGTTTGAAGCAGCTTACTCCACATCCATGGGATTCTCTTGACGCAAACCTCAAGGTTGGTGACCATGTTAAGGGTAAGGTTGTTGTTATGGCAGACTACGGTGCATTCGTTGAGATACAACCAGGCGTTGAAGGACTTATCCACGTTTCTGAGATGTCTTGGAGCCAGCACCTACGCTCTGCACAAGAGTTCATGCACGTTGGCGACGAGGTTGAGGCAGTAATCCTCACACTTGATCGTGACGAGCGCAAGATGAGCCTTGGCATCAAGCAGCTTCGTGAAGACCCATGGGAGACTATCGAAGTTAAGTATCCTGTAGGTTCTAAGCACACAGCAAAGGTTCGCAACTTCACTAACTTCGGTATCTTCGTAGAGCTTGAGGAAGGTGTTGACGGACTTATCCACATCAGCGACCTCTCATGGACAAAGAAGGTAAAGCACCCATCTGAGTTCACACAGGTTGGCGCAGAAATGGACGTTGTAGTTCTCGAAATAGACAAGGAGAACCGTCGTCTGAGCCTTGGCCACAAGCAGCTTGAGGACAATCCTT
>CAZPNJ010000286.1:0-2596 GCA_964587765.1 uncultured Prevotella sp. | reverse complement strand
TACTTATTTTTAATTTCAGTTGACTTTAGATTTATTAACCGTGGTTTCCAACTGTTACTTCCACGGTTTCTGGCTCTAAGTATCGGGGTTAATATAAGTTAATAGCCTGTTTTCGGGTTCTAACTTACCCGATACTTGTCTAAATAAGCACTTAACCGTTTAATTGTCAATTTGTTATGCTAAAGTGTCCTATTTTGGCGATTTTGCGAGCAAACAAGTGGTTGGTTCATTTCATCGCCCTTCTCGCAGCGAATAAATATCCAATTTTAACAGAATTTGGAATATTTAACAGCGACTATTTTGTATGTTATTCCTTATTCTCCACTTCCTTGACTTTGCGGAAGAGGTCGGAGGCGAAGACAAGGTCGTTAAGCTGCTTGTTTGTTGACTGCATAACGTCGGCGCTGGTGCCGGTCCACTCTACATGTCCTTTATAAATAAATGTGATGTTTTCGCCAATGCCCATGACTGAGTTCATGTCGTGGGTGTTGATGATGGTTGTGATGTTAAACTCGTGGGTGATGCTTGACAGGAGTTCGTCAATGACGAGCGATGTCTTAGGGTCAAGACCAGAGTTTGGCTCATCGCAAAACAGGTATTTGGGGTTTAGGACTATGGCGCGCGCTATGGCAGCTCGCTTTTGCATGCCGCCCGAAATCTCACCAGGGAATTTGTCTTGAGCGTCAATAAGATTAACACGGTCAAGGCACTCCAGCGCACGCTTCTTGCGGTCGCGCACGTTAAGATCGGAGAACATGTCGAGTGGGAAAAGTACATTGTCGAGTACTGAAAGCGAATCGAAGAGGGCGGAATTTTGGAAAAGCATACCCATCTCACGGCGCATGAGCACCTGCTCGCGCTTAGTCATGGCTACGAAGTCGCGCCCGTCGTAAAGCACTTGCCCTTTGGTAGGAGTTAGCAGCCCGACAATGTTGCGCATGAGTACAGTCTTGCCAGAGCCCGACTGTCCGATTATAAGATTTGTTTTGCCGTCGGCAAAGCTGGCGTTTATATCGTGTAAAACTTCGTTGCCCTCGAAAGATTTATATAGGTGAGAAACTTCTATCATGACAATAATTGTGTTAGGAATACATCAGAAAAGAGTATCAAAACGCTACTTGACACTACGGCGTCGGTGCTTGACTTGCCCACTTCAACCGAGCCACCCTGAACGGTGTAGCCGTAAAACGAGGAAACGCTGGCTATGATAAACGCAAAGAACAGACTTTTAATGATACTCATCCAGATAAACCATGATTGGAATGCGTGTTGAAGACCTTCGGTGAGGTCGGCAGGAGAAAGAATCTGCCCGAACACTGCCGTGGCGTATGCGCCAAGAATGCCCGTCACAGACGAGAAGATGACAAGGCAGGGCATAATAGTAATCATGCCGGCAATCTTTGGAAGTATAAGGTAACTGGCTGAGTTGATGCCCATTATCTCAAGTGCGTCAATCTGTTGCGTCACGCGCATAGTGCCTATCTCAGACGCGATGTTAGAGCCAACCTTGCCTGCGAGTATAAGACACATGATGCTGCTTGAGAACTCGAGCAAAAGAATTTCACGGGTGGTGTAGCCCGTAACCCAGCGAGGCATCCACGGACTTTGAATGTTTATCTTCATCTGTATGCAGATGACAGCGCCTATAAAGAACGAAATAAGCAGCACGATGCCGATGGAATCGACACCCAACTGCGACATTTCCTTAACGTATTTCTTCATGAACATGCGCATACGTTCGGGCACGCTGAACGTTCTGCCCATAAGTATAAGGTAGCGTCCAAAGGTATGCAGGCTTTCAAGTATATAACGTAAAATGAACATATATAATAAAATGTAGAAGTTTTGTTTATTATTGTTTGTATATGTTTACCGCATTGCAAAAGTAGGTAAAATCAACCTAAAAAAGAGCAACTTGGGTGATTTGTTTTAGTATTTGTTGTGGTTTTAACCCAAAAAGTAGTATTTTTGTACTTTCAAAAACCTATATATGGATAAGGTAACAGACAACAAGGAACAGCAAACTACAGATTCTACTGAACTGGTACTGCACACTGAGGGCTTGGTTAAGAGATATGGCAAGCGAACCGTGGCAAACGAGGTCTCGATAAACGTTCGCCAAGGCGAGATTGTGGGACTGCTCGGCCCTAACGGTGCGGGCAAGACCACCACGTTTTACATGACTACCGGACTGGTAGTGCCTAATGACGGTAAGGTTTATCTGAACGATTTGGATATAACCGACTATCCTGTTTATAAGAGAGCCCGTGCCGGCATAGGCTATCTGCCGCAAGAGGCGAGTGTGTTCAGAAAGATGTCGGTAGAAGACAATATCATGTCGGTGCTGGAAATGACAAAGCTGAATCGTGAGCAGCGCAAAGACAAGTTGGAAAGCCTGATAAGCGAATTCCGCCTGAACAAAGTGCGCAAGAACAAAGGCGACCAGTTGTCGGGTGGTGAGCGCCGACGCACGGAGATAGCGCGCTGTCTGGCTATTGACCCTAAGTTTATAATGCTTGACGAGCCTTTCGCCGGCGTTGACCCTATCGCTGTGGAAGATATACAACACATCGTTTGGCAGTTGAAATACAGGAAC
>CAZPNJ010000285.1:0-2601 GCA_964587765.1 uncultured Prevotella sp. | reverse complement strand
GAACGGTGGTCTTGAGGCTGCTGACAAGCGCGCCCAGGAACGTGCTGCTGCTTTGTATGCCGAGATTGACCGCAACAAGTTGTTCCGTGGTACAGTTAAGGCTGAGGACCGTTCACTCATGAATATCTGCTTCGTTATGAACGACGAGTATAAGGAACTTGAGCAGCCATTCTTCGACTTCGCTTCACAGCGTGGCATGGTCGGTATTAAGGGTCACCGCTCTGTTGGTGGTTTCCGTGCGTCTTGCTACAATGCCATGACTATGGAAGGCGTTAACGCTCTTGTTCATACAATGAAGGATTTTGAAGCTCAGAACTAAAGATATGAAAGTATTAGTTGCAACAGAAAAGCCTTTCGCAGCAGCCGCTGTCGAGGGCATAAAGAAAGAAATTGAAGGTGCAGGCCATGAGCTTGTGCTGTTAGAGAAATATACTGATAAGGCTCAACTTCTCGACGCTGTCAAGGACGCTGACGCTATGATTGTTCGCTCTGACAAGGTCACCCCTGAGGTGCTTGACGCAGCAGCTAAGTTGAAGATTGTAGTTCGTGCCGGTGCAGGTTACGACTCTATCGACACTGCTTACGCAAAGCAGAAGAATGTTGTAGTTGAGAATACTCCTGGCCAGAACGCTAACGCAGTGGCAGAGCTTGTGTTTGGTATGCTCGTTTACATGCAGCGCAATTTCTATAACGGCAAGAGTGGCTCTGAACTGATGGGCAAGAAACTCGGTATCTTGGCTTTCGGCAATGTTGGTCGCAATGTGGCTCGCATAGCTAAGGGCTTTGGCATGGACATCTATGCCTTCGACGAGTTTGTTCCTGCCGACAGCATCAAGGCAGCCGGCGTTACACCAGTAAGCAGCCGCGACGAGCTGTTCAAGCAGTGCGACATCGTTTCGCTTCACATACCAGCTACCCCTGAAACCATCAAGAGCATCAACTACGACGTGGTTGGTCTTATGCCAAAGGGCGGTATCCTTGTTAACGCTGCTCGTAAAGAGGTTATTGACGAGGCTGGCTTGCTGAAACTTATGGCAGAGCGCACCGACTTGAAGTACATCGCCGACATCATGCCCGATGCTGACGCTGACTTCAAGCAGTTTGAGGGTCGCTACTTCGCTACACCTAAGAAGATGGGTGCGCAGACGGCTGAGGCTAACATCAACGCTGGCATTGCTGCGGCAAAGCAGATTAACGCTTACTTTGCCACTGGCGATGAGAAGTTCCGTGTAAACAAGTAATCCCGCAGAGTCTTATGATAGTAAAACCTTTCAAAGGCTTGCGTCCTCCAAAGAACCTTGTTGAGCAGGTGGAAAGCCGTCCTTACGACGTGCTTAACTCTGAAGAGGCAAGGGCAGAGGCTGGCGACAACGAAAAGAGCCTTTATCATATCATTAAGCCAGAGATTGACTTTGAGCCTGGCACTTCTGAATACGATGCCCGTGTTTATCAGCAGGCTGCCGACAATTTCAAGAAGTTCCAAGACAAGGGTTGGCTCGTACAGGACGATAAAGAGCAGTATTACATTTACGCCCAGACCATGAACGGCCACACTCAGTATGGTATTGTACTTGGTGCTTACGTAGATGACTACATGACAGGCAAGATTAAAAAGCACGAACTTACCCGTCGCGATAAGGAAGAAGACCGTATGAAGCATGTGCGTGTGTGCGATGCCAACATCGAGCCTGTGTTCTTTGCTTATCCCGACAATAAGGTGCTGAACGACCTTATTTGCAAGTATGCTGCCACTACTCCAGAATACGACTTCATTGCTCCTGTTGACGGTTTCCGTCATCAGTTCTGGGTAGTGTCTGACGATGCCGACATAGCTCTTATTACCGCTGAGTTCGGCAAGATGCCAGCTATGTATATAGCTGACGGTCACCACCGTTCGGCTGCTGCTGCGCTTGTTGGCGATGAGAAGGCTAAGCTAAATCCTAACCATAACGGCACTGAGGAGTACAACTACTTCATGGCTGTTTGCTTCCAGGCTTCACAGCTTACCATTCTTGACTATAACCTTGTGGTTAAAGACCTTAACGGCATGTTGCCAGAGGAGTTCCTCGGCTTCCTGAAGAAGAACTTCACCGTTGAGGACAAGGGCATGGCTAACTATAAGCCACAGCACCTGCATGAGTTCTCACTCTATCTTGAGGGTCGCTGGTACAGCCTCACCGCTAAGGCAGGCACCTACGACGATGCCGACCCAATCGGAGTGCTCGATGTTGATATATCTTCACGTCTTATCCTCGACGAGCTGCTTGGCATTAAGGACCTGCGCTCTGACAAGCGCATCGACTTCGTTGGCGGCTTGCGTGGCCTCGATGAGTTGAAGTGTCGTGTGGATAGTGGCGAAATGAAGATGGCGTTGGCGCTTTACCCTGTGTCAATGTCGCAGATTATGAACATTGCTGATAGTGGTAAGATTATGCCTCCAAAGGCTACATGGTTTGAGCCAAAGCTCCGTTCAGGTCTTATCATTCATAAGTTGTCATAAACTATAAGGTGGAAGATACATATCTTACCATATCCAATAAAATAGGCGAGGGATTTTACTCTGAGAAGCGGAGTAAGTTCCTCGCTTTTGCACATCATGTC
>CAZPNJ010000284.1:0-2605 GCA_964587765.1 uncultured Prevotella sp. | reverse complement strand
CGCCGCACTGACTCGCAGAAGTGCCTCAGAGTGAGCGGTAAGCATAACGACCTCGAAGAGGTGGGCCACGACACTTACCACCACACCATGTTTGAGATGCTCGGTAACTGGAGCTTTGGCGACTACTTCAAAGAGGGCGCCATCGACTATGCATGGGAGTATCTTGTTGACGTGTTGAAGCTCGACCCGAACGATCTTTACGTCACGGTTTTTGAAGGCGCTTCTGACGAGAATATAGCTCGCGACGATGAGGCTGCTAAATTCTGGGCGAAGCATGTACCTGCCGACCACATCATAAACGGCAATAAGCACGATAACTTTTGGGAAATGGGTGACACCGGACCTTGCGGACCATGTTCGGAGATTCACCTTGACTCTCGCACGCCAGAGGAGAAGGCTAAGGTGCCAGGACGTGAGCTTGTCAATAAGGACGACCCTCAGGTCATAGAAATTTGGAACATCGTGTTCATGCAGTTTAACCGTAAAGCCGACGGCTCGCTTGAACCACTGTCGATGAACGTAATCGATACCGGTATGGGCTTTGAGCGTTTGGTTCGCGCACTTCAGGGCAAGCACTCTAACTACGATACTGACATATTCCAGCCAATCATCAAGGAGATAAGCCGCCTTTCTGGTAAGAATTACGGCGAAAGCGAGGATGTTGACGTGGCTATGCGAGTAGTGGCTGACCACCTTCGCGCCGTTGCGTTCTCTATTGCCGATGGTCAGTTGCCAAGCAACGCTAAGGCTGGTTACGTAATTCGCTGCATACTTCGCCGTGCAGTAAGCTACGCATATACGTTCCTTGGACAGAAAGAGGCGTTCCTATACAAACTCATGCCTGTGCTTATCAATGAAATGGGTAAGGCATATCCAGAACTGCCTGCTCAGCGTGAGCTTATCGGTCGCGTGATGAAAGAAGAGGAAGACTCGTTCCTGCGTACTCTTTCAAAGGGTATAAACCTGCTGTCAGACGAGATGGACAGCCTGAAAAAACAGGGCAAGACCACGCTCGCTGGCGCTGACGCCTTCCGTTTGTTCGACACATACGGTTTCCCACTTGACCTCACCGAACTTATCTGCCGTGAGAATGGTTTCACCGTTGACGAGAAGGAGTTTGACGCTGAAATGCAGAAGCAGAAGGAGCGCGCCCGCAACGCTGCTCAGGTGGAGAATGGCGATTGGGTAGAGCTAAAAGCTGGTGAGCAGCGTTTCGTAGGCTACGACCAAACGGAGTGTGACTGCCACATATTGCGCTATCGCAAGGTGACGCAGAAGAAGAACACGTTCTTCGAGTTGGTGCTTGACCAGACTCCTTTCTATGGTGAGATGGGTGGTCAGGTTGGCGAGTCGGGCGTGTTGAAAAACGCCAACGAGACAGTAGAGATAATAGACACTAAGCGTGAAAACAACCAAAGCATACACATCGTAAAGAAGTTGCCTGAGAACGTCGGCGCTGACTTCCGTGCCGTGGTTAACGAGGAGAAGCGCAACGCCAGTGCGGCTAACCACACTGCCACTCACTTGTTAGACTACGCTCTGAAGCAAGTGCTCGGAGACCACGTAGAGCAAAAGGGCTCTTACGTCTCAGCCGACACGCTTCGTTTTGACTTCTCGCACTTCCAGAAGGTTACGGACGAGGAGTTGCGACAGGTAGAACGTTTGGTTAACTCAATGATACGTGCTGACTATCCTCTCGACGAGCACCGTGATACTCCACTTGAGGAGGCTAAGAAGCTCGGTGCCATTGCACTCTTTGGTGAGAAGTATGGCGATAAGGTGCGTGTGGTTCGTTTCGGACCAAGTTGCGAGTTCTGTGGTGGTATTCACGCCAAGAGCACAGGTCGCATAGGTATGTTCAAGATAATAGGCGAGAGCAGCGTTGCCGCTGGTGTACGCCGCATTGAGGCAATGACCGGCAAGCAGACCGAAGAGGCAATGTATGTCATTGAAGACACACTTAACGCAGTACGTGGTTTCTTCAACAACGCAAAGGACCTTACTGCCGCCATAAAGAAGTTCATAGAGGAAGACGCAGCACTGTAAAAGCAGATAGAGAGCTACGAGGCAAAGGCTGTTGAGGAAACCAAGAAAGCGCTCATAGAGCGTGCTGTGGAGAAAAACGGCATTAAGGTCGTTAAGGCTGTGCTGCCTTTGGCCGCGGCTCAGGTTAAAGACCTTGTGTTTAAGGTGCGCGAGGCTATTCAAGAGAACCTTGTTTGCGTCATTGGCTCGGTGAGCGAGGGCAAGCCTATGCTCACGGTCATGCTCAGTGACGACATGGTTAAGGACCACGGGCTGAACGCAGGGCAAATGGTTCGCGAGGCTGCCAAGTTGATTCAAGGCGGCGGTGGCGGTCAGCCTCACTTCGCTACGGCTGGTGGTAAGAACGCTGACGGACTTTCGGCTGCGGTCGATAAAGTTGTTGAATTGTGCTTCGCCTAAACGTATAGGCAGCATAATCAAATAAATATGAGTGGCTAACGGACAGCGATTCCGTTAGCCACTTTTTTGTATTCGCTCTGATGGCATTTCTCAATCTGCGCAGATTGTCAGAAACACCTCAAAACAGCCTGTTTTAAGAGCTTTCAGTTGGTCGCTTTAA
>CAZPNJ010000283.1:0-2609 GCA_964587765.1 uncultured Prevotella sp. | reverse complement strand
AAAAACAGTTTGGGGCGAAACTTATATCGCTAAAACTTTTTGCCGCCAACGATGCTGATGAATGTGCTCCACAACACTACCACATCCGTGTACCAGCGACGGTTATGAAGATAGTCCAAGTCCATCTGAAGGCGCTTCAGCATCTTCTCCATCGTGTCGGTATAACCATTGTAAAGAGTGGCGTAAGAAGTGACCCCAGGGCGCAGGGCATACAACTCTGTATAGCGACTGTCGCGCTCGATAATCTTATCTATATAGAACTTGCGCTCAGGACGAGGGCCGACAAACGACATGTCGCCACGCAAAACGTTATATAGTTGTGGTAGTTCATCAAGATGGTGGTCGCGCATAAACTTGCCCACGTTGGTTATCTCTTTCTGAGGTTCATCGGTTTCAAGCAATGGCACTTCGTTAGAGTCATCGCATTGAGGCAATGGTTTTCCGTCAGCATCGCGCAAAACTCTCATGCTGCGAAACTTATAAATCCGGAAAGGCTTCCCACCCTTGCCTATTCGTTGCTGGCTGAAGATTACGGGCAAGCCGTCCTCCCACCTGATGGCTATCGCCAACGCTAAAAACAATGGCGAGAATACCATTAAACAGAACAGAGATAATATTATGTCTAAGAAACGTTTCATAGGGATAACAAAGGATTCTTGAGAGTCAGAATTTTAGTTTTTCGCGACGTTGACGAATCAAACTATTTATAACTAAGTTTAAACAGGTATAGATGATTACGTCAATGATAAACACGCCTGTAAACGATACTAAATCTATCAGCAGATAGTTTATGAGAATAAACATCAGCGCAAGGGCCATCAGCGCCACAAGAGCCTGATGCTGATTAAGCCCTGCCGCCATAAGCTTATGGTGAATATGATTTTTGTCTGCCTTGAACAGTGGCAGATGATGACGCAAACGATACGACATTACCCTAACCACATCAAACGTGGGCACTATCAACAACGACAGCGCCTGAGGCATACGCTCAGAGTTATATGGCATAACAGCCTGATTGTCCATGCTATATTTAACGAACAGAAAGCCCAAGATAAAGCCCAATGTAAGGCTGCCTGAGTCGCCCATGAATATCTTCCTGTTTTTATTTGACTTACCCCATACATTGAAATAGAGATATGCCAGCAACACACCTATCAGTCCGCCTATAAGAATACAATAAACTATAAGTCCCTGATTGAAGAAACAGCACAAGAAGCCGACAAGCGCTATCAGCGTAAGACTGGCGCAAAGTCCGTCAATGCCATCAATCAAGTTCATGGCATTATCAACGAACACCAACAGTAAGATGGTCAGCGGAACACCTATCCATACAGGTATCTCGTGAATGCCAAACAACCCATAAAGATTGTTCACGTAAAGTCCTGCGGTTGACAGCATAACGGCTGCTATGATTTGCGCCACAAACTTTGTCTTTGGTCCGGCGCCAACCACATCGTCAACTATTCCTATAGTGTAGATTATGAGAATGCCTACAAGGAAATGTATCGACCATAGGTTAATTTGTATTCGTGGCGTGGCAGAGGTGTTGTTAAGAATGAAAAGCGCCAACAACAAAGCTATCAGCATGCTTGGCATAAATGAGACGCCACCCAGTCGTGGCACAAGTGTATGATGGATTTTTCTGGCATTGGGCATGTCGTAAAGCCTCACACGTTTGCAGTAGTCAAGCACCATGGGTATGGATATAAAACCACACACTGCACTTAACAATATAGTAATTAGTATTAAGAATATATCTAATGCCATTTCAACAAAAAACTCCCTATTTTATTTTTTATAACTCTATTTATGGATTTATATTGTGCTCTCGCAAGTAAGAATTTCAAATATGACGTTCAAGCCAAAGATGGTTGGTAATACATGGTGGAAGTTCTTCTTTATAATGCGTCACCATTATCATCGTTTTCAGAGGGTCCTCACAGAATGTTTCCATGACGTCTTTTACCAGTCGTCGGTTTCTATTGTCAAGTCCGTGCAAGGGTTCATCAAGGATTAACAGGTCGGGGTCTTTTACAAACGCTCTGGCTATGAGAGCAAGTCGCTGTTCGCCACTCGACAACTGCAAGAAAGGTGTCTGCTGCTTGCCCTCAAGTCCGAAGACATTCATCCAAAACGAGCACTGTTCCAACTGCTCAGTATTGGGGTGGCAATACAGCCCTACGCTGTCAAACAGCCCACTTGCCACAATATCTATCGTTGGCAGATTACGCTTGTATGCTCTGTGCATTTCTGGCGAGACATAGCCTATATGGCGTTTTATCTGCCAAATGCTCTCGCCACTACCTCGCTTCTTGCCAAACAAATCTATATCGCAAGCATAACTCTGCGGATTATCCGCGCAAACAAGACTTAAAAGAGTGCTTTTGCCTGCTCCATTCTGTCCACTAAGCGCCCAGTGCTCGCCTCGCTTCACGCACCAGTCAAGGCTTTTCAGAATAGTGCGCTCGCCATAAACTATGCTCACGCCATGGCAGTTTACCACTTCTTCATTGCCTTCATCAGTCAACTTATCAGATGCATGAAGTTTGCGAATTGCGTTTTTCATGTCTTCGCTAAGCACAGACTGTGGTTCTGCCTCAGCACATTTC
>CAZPNJ010000282.1:0-2622 GCA_964587765.1 uncultured Prevotella sp. | reverse complement strand
CATAAGCACATCGGGCAAAAGCCGAGTAAACATATTCGGCGAGGTAACCACATTCGTAACAGACACACAGAAGCGCGACAACTTTGCCACATCTTTAATAAAAGATATAGCCTCGTTTAATTTTGAAAACGTATTCGCTGAGAAATACGACTTCTTCTCACGCATATTTGAATACCTCATACAGGATTACAACAACGCCGGCGGCGGCAAATATGCCGAGTATTACACACCACGCGCCATAGCTCAGGTAATGAGCCGACTGCTGGTGCCAGACAATGCTGACCTGCACGGCGTAACCTGTTACGACCCTGCCGCTGGCACAGGCACACTGCTCATGGCACTTGCCCACCAAGTGGGCGAAGACCGCTGCAACATTTACAGCCAAGACATTTCAAACAAGTCGAGCGAGCTGTTGCGTCTGAACCTTATCCTCAACAATCTGTCAGGCTCTCTGCCCAACGTGGTGCAGGGCAACACACTTACCGAACCAGCCCACAAAGAAAACAATGGCACACTAAAGAAGTTTGACTTCGTGGTAAGCAACCCACCGTTCAAACTCGATTTCCCTGAGTATCGCGAAACTCTGGCTGCCGACTCAATACGTTTCTGGGCTGGTGTGCCAAACGCCGTTAAAAAGGTTGACCCCAAGAAGCCTAAAATGGCTATCTACACCTGCTTCATGCAGCACGCCCTGAACTCACTGAAAGATACGGGGCGTGCCGCCATAGTCATACCTACGGGTTTTATCACTGCAAAGAGCGGTGTGGGAAATAAGATACTTCAGCGCATCGTTGACAAGCACTGGGTTTATGGCTGCGTAAGTATGCCAAGCAATGTATTTGCCAACACTGGCACCAATGTCAGCGTAATATTCTTCGACAAGTCAGCCACCGCCGACAAGGTTGTACTTATAGATGCCAGCAAAATGGGCGAAGAATATAAAGAGGGCAACAATCAAAAAATGCGACTGCGCCCGGAAGAGGTTGAACAAATCGTTACCGCCTTTCGTGAAAAGAAAGCCATCGATGACTTCTCAGTAGCCGTAACCTACGACGAGATAAAAGAAAAGGGCTACAGCCTGTCAGCAGGTCAATACTTTGACATCAAGATTGACTATGTAGATATCACCGAAGAAGAGTTCAACAGTCGTATGGCTAACTATCAGGCTGAACTGACTAAGCAGTTTGAAGAAAGCCACAGGCTGGAGAGTGAGATAATGAAGCAGTTGAAAACATTGAGATTCAATGAACAGTAAGAAGTCTATACGCTTTTGGGGCGACCGCCAGGTGCGTGCCGTTTGGGATGACGAGAACGCCAAGTGGTGGTTCTCTGTGCTTGATGTCATTGGGGCTATCAACGAACAGGACGACTATCAGAAAACACGCAACTACTGGAAGTACCTGAAGACGAAGTTGAAGAAAGAGAACAACGAACTGGTTAGTGCCACTAACCAGTTGAAATTTCTGGCTCCTGATGGGAAACAACGCCTCAGCGATGCGCTTGATGCAGCAGGTATCAACAAACTTGCCCGTTCGATACACAACAATAGAGCGATGGCTTTCCTTGACTGGTTCACCTATAGCGACAATAGCATCGACGGGCAGAGCCGAAAGAAAGCCTATGACCTTTGGGAGAGCGATATTATAGCAAGCAAAGAGGTTGGCACTATAAAAGCACTCCAAAAGATACATGCGTTCATCTTTGGTGGCCTGTACGATTTTGCAGGGAAGATACGCACAAAGACTATTTCCAAGGGTAACACATTGTTCTGCCTTGCGGAATACCTGCATCAAAACCTCAATAAAATAGAGCAGATGCCCGAAACCACTTTTGATGAGATTGTCAACAAATATGTGGAGATGAATGTGGCG
This sequence comes from uncultured Prevotella sp., assembly GCA_964587765.1. Taxonomy (GTDB): domain Bacteria; phylum Bacteroidota; class Bacteroidia; order Bacteroidales; family Bacteroidaceae; genus Prevotella. The sequence goes on along the minus strand of CAZPNJ010000282.1, from coordinate 751 downwards.
CATCCCTTCATGGAGGGCAACGGTCGCAGTACCCGCATTTGGTTGGACCTTATTTTCAAGAAACGACTTGGCAAGTGTGTTGATTGGAGCAAAATAAACAAGCGTGAATATCTTGATGCCATGATAGAAAGTCACATGGACAGCACTCATATTCACGACTTACTCCGCAACGCCCTCACAGACAGCATCGATGACCGAGAGTTATTTATGAAGGGCATCGACTATTCTTATTATTACGAACAGGAGTAAAGCAATGGAAATGAAATCATATAAACTTGGGGAAATAATTGAACTTTATAATGGTCGCATGAAAAAAAACGAGAGTGGTAAATACCCCATCTATGGTGGTAACGGCATTCTCGGATATTCTTCAGAATATAATTTCCATGACATTATCATTATAGGGCGAGTGGGAGCATATTGTGGAAGTATCCATCAGTGCTCTCAAAAATGTTGGGTGTCTGATAATGCAATTGCATGTAAAGTAAAAGAAGGCTTCAACCAGGACTTTGTGTATTATCTACTAAAGGTTGCAAATCTGAACAGCAAACACATTGGTGCTTCCCAGCCATTGATAACTCAGGATATTATCTATAATATCAAAGTGCGTATTCCATCAATCGAACATCAAACCTGCATTGCAAGTCTTCTTTCAAGCATTGACAAGAAGATAGCGCTTAATCGTTCGATAAATCAGAATTTACTCAATTGCCCCTTTATGTTTAATGACAGGATAGATTTTTGCAAAAGC
>CAZPNJ010000281.1:0-2636 GCA_964587765.1 uncultured Prevotella sp. | reverse complement strand
GACTTAGACAAAAAAGTATTACCTTTGCAAAGCGATGATTAAACAAGAAGATAAATATACGTTGCCGGCTGAATGGCATGAGCAAAGGGCGGTTCTGTTGGCATGGCCGTCAGAACATACCGACTGGGCACCTTATCTAAACGAAATGGAACAGACCGTGACCGATATGGTTTGCGCCATATATGAACATGAGCAGGTGATTATAGTCACCGACAACATAACGCGCGTGAAGAAATGTGTGTTTGAACGCATGGGCAAAAGGGTATATAAAGGTATATACTATCTGCTGACAAGTTACAACGACACGTGGATGCGCGACTGCGGACCGTTAACACTGATTGACGGACAAGGCAATAAACTTATAGCCGATTTCCGTTTCAACGGCTGGGGTGAGAAGTTTGATGCGCTGAAAGATAACCTTATAACTCAGGAATTGTATCAGAAAGGCTACATAGACGGCGTACATATTGACGAGCAGAACTTCGTGCTTGAAGGTGGTGCTATTGAGAGCGACGGCAAGGGTACAATCTTTACCACGCGCTTTTGCCAGATGGCGCCTCATCGCAATCAACCAAGGACCGAGTGTGAGATGGAAGAGCGCATTAAGAAGTCGCTCGGTGCTGAGCGCATAGTATGGTTTGACCATGGCAAACTCGTGGGTGATGACACCGACGGACACATTGACATGGTGGTGCGCATAGCTCCTAATGACACATTATTATATTGTAAGGACGAACTGAACCAAGGACAGACACTTGACGAGTTCAATAAGTTGGAGGGTGAGGTGCAAAGTCTTCGTACTCTCGACGGCAAGCCATATCGCACGTTGGCATTGCCGCTGCCTGGTCCAGTTGAGTTTGAAGGTGAACTATTACCTGCTTCGTATGCCAACTTCCTTGTGATAAATGGTGCGGTGCTTGTGCCTACTTACCGACAGGCTGACAACGACCGCCGTGCCATGCAGATAATAGGCGAGGCCTTCCCCGACAGAGAAATCATAGGCATTGATGCCACGGTAGCCATCAGACAGCATGGCGCCATTCACTGCCTTACCATGCAAATCCCGAAATAAAGAAACATAAACCCACGCAATATGAAAATAGGTATTATACAGCAACACAACACTGCCGACATATCTGACAATAAAAAGCGACTGGCTGAGAAGACGGCACGCCTTGCCAAAGAGGGGGCGCAGTTGGTGGTTTTGCAGGAACTGCACAATAGTTTGTACTTCTGCCAAACCGAGAATGTTGATAAGTTTGACTTGGCGGAGACCATTCCGGGCGAGTCAACTGAGTTCTACTCGACGGTGGCTCGTCAGAACCATGTGGTGCTGGTGACATCGCTGTTTGAGAAGCGCACCGCAGGGTTGTATCACAATACGGCGGTGGTGTTTGAAGCTGACGGAACTATTGCGGGCAAGTATCGCAAGATGCACATACCCGATGACCCCGGCTATTACGAGAAGTTTTACTTCACGCCGGGCGACATGGGCTTTAAGCCTATACAGACATCAGTGGGCAAGTTGGGCGTGCTGGTGTGCTGGGACCAGTGGTATCCTGAAGCTGCCCGACTGATGGCTCTTAACGGTGCCGAGATGTTAATCTATCCAACGGCGATAGGCTATGACAGCCACGACACTGATGCTGAACAGCAGCGCCAGAGAGAGGCATGGCAAACGGTTATGCGTGGTCATGCCGTGGCGAACGGTCTGCCTGTTGTGGCGGTGAACCGTGTGGGCGTAGAGGTTGACAAAGATTTCTCTGAAGACGGAATACGCTTCTGGGGAACGTCGTTTGTGGCTGGTTCGCAGGGTGAGTTCCTGTACAAGTCACCCGAAGACGCTGAGCAGGAAGCTATCGTGGAGGTTGACCTGAAGCGCAGCGAACAGGTGCGCCGCTGGTGGCCTTTCCTTCGTGACCGCCGTATAGACTCGTATGGAGATATTACGAAGCGATATATATTATAATAAGGTGTAAATAAGAAAACAGGCAATGAAAATTCCCGAACGACTATCACGCACTGAACAACTGCTCGGCACCGAGGCTGTGGAGCGCTTGATGAAATCCCGTGTAGCGGTGTTTGGCGTTGGCGGCGTTGGCGGTTATGTGGTTGAGGTACTGGCACGAAGCGGAGTGGGGCGGCTCGACTTGTTTGATGCTGACATCGTAGATGTTACCAATCTAAACCGCCAGATAATTGCCCTGTGCGATAATGTTGGCATGGACAAGGTGGCAGTAGCCAGTGATCGTGTACGCAGCATAAACCCGCAGTGCGAGGTCGTTTGCCACAAGATGTTTATATTGCCCGAAAACATTGACGAGATAGATTTCGGGGCATTTGATTATGTTGTTGACTGCATTGACACCGTTTCAACTAAGATTGAGCTGATACGCCGTTGTCATGCTGTTAATACGCCTATACTTACCTGTATGGGTGCTGCCAATAAAATGGACGCAACGGCTTTTCGTGTGACTGACCTGAGCAAAACCAAGATGGATCCATTGGCAAAAGTAATACGCAAGAAACTGCGCCAAGACGGCATACTACACACAAGAGTGGTGTATAGCGAAGAAACGCCTTTACGCCCGGTCGGAGCTGGCTCTGCACCGGCAAGAAATGCCTTTGTGCCAGCT
>CAZPNJ010000280.1:0-2655 GCA_964587765.1 uncultured Prevotella sp. | reverse complement strand
TGGCTCTGTTAGGCACATCTCTTAGCCTTCATCGATATCTTTGCCTTTTAAGTGAACGATCCTGATATGGTATGAATGGTCACTATTGAAGCACGCTTGGCTGGAGATTGCGCTGTCAGTTCTTCATCTACCACCACTTGGACTTTCTTTGCTAACGAAAGAATAGCAGGATTACAAATGGTCTCATCAGTAAATGCATTCAGCCCTGCTTCTCCTGTAACAAGAGCCACAGCAACGCTAAAAGGAATGCTCATTTTAGCAGAGCTAATACTCTCTATCTCGGTATGATCATGCCCTGCTACCGCTAACTTGTACGCTCGAACTTCAACACTTTCAATATCTTCTATTTTAACGGAATCTCTCAAAGCTAACGATGCCTCTATGGCAGGATGTGCATGGCGGCAGGCAGCATAAACTTTCTGGTAAATCTGTTCTATGCACAGCGTATCACTATTGAAATCCGTAAGATATTCCGTGTGAGGGTCATCAGTCATTACTTTCAGGAAGCCACGCTTGCCACCCAATGCATCCTTTGGCCCTTTCAGTCCTGTACGTCCAATGTAAGCTGCCGCCACTGCATCCATAGCAGCCCGACCAACATTGTATGGCTTCAGGTCCGAGCCATCTTCCTGCATCTCCAGTACGCCAGCAGCGCTGGTCACTGCTGCAGCCAGCGTAGTTTTCATCTGTTCCTCAGTGTAATGCAAAGCCTCTGCTATACCGAGTGCCGCCCCCACCGTTCCGCAAGTTCCCGTAGCATGATAGCCACGCAGCTTGTTTCCCGGCTGAACAGCGCAAGCAAGACGGATTGTTGCTTCATAGCCAATAATTGCTCCTCGCAAAAATTCCTGACTACTCATTTCTACCTTTTCAACTATAGCCATCAAGGCCGAGAACACCGTTGCACCCACATGCACAGCTCCACGTCGATGACCATCATCCAGCTCAAGAACGTGAGCTGCCATGCCAAAACGAAGCGAGAACGGTATGCTATCAGTCGGATTTAGAAATTTTCTTGCGCCAATGGTCACAGCCAAATAGTCAAGTAGGCAACATCTTGCCATTGCAAGAGCCTGATTCGTAATACCAACATTGCACAGATTCCTCACTCCAATCAAGAAAGCATCTGTCAAAAAATTATTGTTCAAAACAATTTGTAGATAATACCATAGAGCCACTTCTAAAAGAAGAGCGACCTCATAGATGATAAGAAAAAAAGTTAACTAATTACCTTGTCTTATTGGCTATGCTACAATCAATAATAGCCCCAAAACCAATCGTATGTCACAAATACATTCCAGAATGCATTTTTCAACAAGCGTATTTCATTTGAAGAGTAATTTTGTGCCAATGCCCCTTTCATGTTTGCAGAAACTGCTTTCAAAAGATTCCGTCTTTCCGTCATTGAGCTGATATTTCGAACATCCTCAACCGTTTTCCCTGTGAGCTTTACAGCTCTCCACAATGCCCTGACATCACAATATACACTGTAATTGAGCATAGTACAAATATTAATCGTCAAAGCCCCTTTTGGAAATACCGCAATGTCATCTTGTCGGTAACTGACACCTGTAGGATTGTCAAAGAATGTTGGAACGATTACATCTGTATCTTTTTTCTGGTTGCATTCTGAGCATGCAAGCACCAAGTTCCCATAAGCCAATGTGTGGGGATAAGAACGAGGTTGAAAGGCAGCATTAAACGTTGACTGATGGATAAAAGGGGGATAGTAATTTCCCTTTCGTACAGCGGCCTTAAAATCATTAAGGGATATATATTGAGGGACAACGTGCTCTACCGTACCAGTCGCGTGAATACTCTGCATGCAAAACGCGCAATGGCTGTTTTGCTCCCCGCCAATCTGGCCACGAATCAGACCACGTTCTCCGGCAACAATATCTTTGTAATGACACTTGCCATTAGCAATAAAGCCATCAATCATTGCATTGAATCGCCCAATGTTAGTCGCATTATGCTTATCAATATATTCCATACCGTTTCAGTCTTGCAGATTATGCTCCCACCGACTTATGATTGCATCTGTCCACAATCTTGCCTGCTCTGCAGGTTGATAGAATTCTAACAATTCTTCCCTTGTCTGTTCCATGCCGTCCTTATCGCCAGCATAATAAGCCTCTCGATATAGTTCCTCCAGCACTTCAAGTTCATGTAGTCTTCCATAAGAGCCCATTGAGCGTACTAAGGTGTCGCCATAATCGGCCCCATAGAAATCACCCAACTCTATAAAGCTGTGGTCAGGATTCAGTCGCAGCACCTTTGTGTAAACCCCATCATTATGAATGTTACTCACAATAGCCGTAGAATGAGAAGACACTATAAACTGTAAATCAGGAAATGCCTTCATCAGCCGGATAAGAGACTCTTGTGCCAAAGTTGGGTGAAGATGCAGTTCCAATTCGTCTATAATAACTATACCTTGGGGTGAGAGACGTTGGTCACGTACTATGTGTATTCTGTTCAATATAAAAAATCGATATACAATCTCAAACGCTATAGCCAATAGCCTTTTATAACCTTCTGGCAATTTGTCAAACAGACTACGATGACCGTCTTTGAACTCCAGTAACAAAGTGAATACTTCTTTTTTACTATCATCCAGATAGGAACCAATAGTAACATTTTCAATAGCCAGGT
>CAZPNJ010000279.1:271-2656 GCA_964587765.1 uncultured Prevotella sp. | reverse complement strand
AGAAGTGCGCAGTATGTAGCGGTTGTTGGGGAAGTTGAACTGCTTAATGTAACTGCTGTCGGCGGTGTAATAAGGTATTACGTTTGCCTCGATAGATGCGTTGTTTACGCCATTCTTCAGTATCTCAAAGGCGAAGCGTGGGTAGCCGGCGCGTTTGAGCGCCTCTGCCATGCGAAGATATACCATGGCGCGACGATAGAGGTGAATGTTGCGGGTGGCGTATTTGTAGATATTTTGTATATTGTCGTACCTCTTGCCGTTAATGGTTGCGGAAGAAGAATTCCACGTCGCCATCAGGCGCAGGTCACCTGAACGCTCATAGTCAAGCGTTGATGGAACGTACACAACCTTATTGTCATTAGTGAGGTGGCAGTAGGTCTGCGACTTTGATAGTTGCTTCAGCGCCTCTGATGGAACGAGCGATGGCGAGTAGTTGTTCTGCTCATTTGAGTTGAATGTATTTCGCAACTGCGAGTAGTTACCCTCAGATGGGATAGAGTCGCCAGGTATCATGGTTATGAGTTCGCTTGCGCCTGGAGTGAGAGCCTCTGCAGAATAGAAACATGTATAAGACCAATGGTCGCTTGCGTTTAGCCACTTGGTGCTGTTGCGAACCCAAGAGGTGCCATACGTTCCTATAGCGTAGGTTGAGTTTGTACCGTTAACCGTAGCTATGTAGTTGTAGTAGTTGAGCGCAGCCTCCTTATAGTGTCCGCCCCAAAGGTTGAGGTCGCCGAGCAACACATATATCGGGAAGTAGAAGAAGTCTGAGTTAGTGTTGCGTATGCTACCGTAGCCAGGGTGGGCTATGCTGACGTAAGGTGCGAGGTCAGAAATGAAGTAATCGCAAATCTGCTGTATGTCGTAACGGGGATAGTCCTTGTCAGCGTCAGAGTTTGAAAGGATAGGCTCGGTGATGAAAGGAACCTTGCCGTAGTTGATAGCCAACTGTAGATATGTCCAAGCGCGATATGCCTTTACGGCAGCGAACTCCTTGCGGAAGATATACTCGTTGCGGTTGTTCTTCAGAGCAGTGTCCGCCTTTGACAGGAAGTAATTGCAGTTGTTGATGACGGCATAGTAGTCGCGCGGCGAGTTATAAATGTTAGAGTCGCCAATCTGGAACAGTGCCACATTACGCAAATCTGCCGGGGTGGTACTGGTGACATCAACAAGGTCGCCGCGAGCTTCGCCCAAAAGAATGGTGCGGTCGGCAATGACCTGTAACTTGTTGATGATGCCCAGAACCGAGTAAACGGTGTCTTTAGGATTGGTAAGGTGGTCTTTATCGGGGTAGGTGGCGTGGTCAGACTCTTGGTCAAGCAGGTCGCTGCAAGAGCTTACGCCAAAGGTTATCGTAGCCCCAAGGCAGAGTGCCGCTGCCTTTAGGGATAGATGCTTTATAGTGTTGAGTTTCATACGTTCAATAGTTTTGCTGTTATAGATTTATCTTTACGCCAGCTACGAAACTGCGACTCAGTGGCAGCAGACCAGCGTCGATGCCCTGTCCGAGTACGGCTGATGTGGTGGCGAACTCAGGGTCAGAGCCAAGATATTTGGTGAATGTAAGAACATTGTTAGCCTGTATCCAGAACTGGAAGCCCTGGAAGTACTGCGAGTTGACGGGCAGGTCGTAGCTCAGAGTTATGGTCTTGAGCTTCAGGTAAGAGCCGTCTTCTATCCAGCGGTTGCTGAATGCAGAGTTGCCAAGTGGGTCTTTGAAGGTTACGCGAGGAATATCTGTAACCTGACCTTCGTTCTGCCAGCGGTTTGTCAGAGCCAATGTCTGGTTCATGAAGCGTGAACCTGACTCAAGCTGTGAGCGCATATAATTATAAACGTCGCCGCCGAGGCTGTAGTTGAAGTTGACATCAAGGCGCCACTGCTTGTATTGCAGTGAAGTGAAGATGTTGCCAAAGACATCGGGGTTAGGGTCACCTATGTAGGTGCGGTCATTGTCGTTAATCTGGTGGTCACCGTTAAAGTCGGCATAGTGAACGTCACCTGCGCCGAAATAATGCTTGTCAATGCCATTTGCGTCGAGTACATATAGACCGGCGGCTTCTGCCTCAGCGGTGGTAGAGAATACGCCGAGCGATTTCAGACCATAGAAGGAACCGATGGCGTGACCCTTTTCAGTGCGAATGGTTGCACCATATAAAGAGGTCTCAAGTGCCTTTTCGGTGGTTGGCATTTCGGTAATCTCGTTCTTGTAATGTCCAAGGCTGGCACCAATCTGCCAAGAGAAGTCTTTCGTGGCGAGTGCCTTTACGGTAGCCGTAACATCGAATCCCTTGTTGGAGAGTTTGCCACCATTGCCCCAACTGTCTTCAACACCAGTGATGAATGCGGCGTGTTGCAGTGCAAGAAGGTCGCAAGTGTTAC